>NZ_FMDO01000029.1 GCF_900095305.1 Proteiniborus sp. DW1
TAGAAAAAACAAAGGGGGTTATGTATTGAGTAAAGAGTTAAAAGCAAGAAAGGATGTTGATCAATTACTGACATGGGACTTAACAGCAATATTTAAAACCGAAGAAGAGTTTAGTTCTGCTGTAAAGGAAGCACAAAGACTTACTGAAGAAGTTGAAAAAGAGTATAAGGGTAAATTAAATTCTGCTAAAGTAATAAACGAATGTCTAGATAAGATGAAGAGTTTAATGCAAATAATTAACCTAGCTGGTACATATGCACATCTAGCAGTAGCAGTTGATCAAACTAATAGTGAGAATCAAGAAAGACAGATGAAGTTCTCAAATATAATGTCTAATTTAAATAGCAGATTAAGCTTTGTAAAAAGCGAGATTATGGAAGCTAGGGAAGAAATCATTAATGAAGCTATAGAACAGTCTAAAGAGAATAGTGGTTATTTAAAAGATATTATAGAAGCTAAAAAACATACACTTCATCCTGAGGCTGAAAGAGTATTATCTGCTTTATCTAGTACATTAAATTCTCCATATAGTATATACAACAGAGCTAAGCTTGCAGATATGGACTTTGGAACATTTACTGTAGATGGAAAGGAATACCCTCTAAGCTTTGTACTATTTGAAAATGAATGGGAATATGAAAATAACCATGAAATAAGAAGAGCAGCTTTTAAAGCCTTCTCTAATAAATTAAAAGAGTATCAACATACTATAGCAGCAGCTTATCAAGTTCAAGTTCAAAAGGAAAAGACTTTAGCAAATCTCAGAGGTTTTGATTCAGTAATAGACAGTTTACTATTCCACCAGAAGGTAGACAGAGAACTGTATAATAGACAAATAGACATCATTATGGAGAAACTTGCCCCTCATATGAGAAAATACGCAAAGCTTCTTCAAAAAATTCATAATATTGATGAAATGACTTTCGCTGACTTAAAGTTAGTAGTGGATCCAGATTTTGAACCGGCAATAACAGTTGAAGGATCTAAGAAATATGTAGAAGAAGCTCTATCTGTACTTGGGGAAGACTATTTAAATATGGTTAAAAGAGCTTATAGTGAAAGATGGATTGACTTTGTTCAGAACAGAGGAAAATCAACAGGTGCTTTTTGCTCTAGTCCTTATGGTAGCCATCCGTTTATATTGATATCATGGACTGAAAGAATGAGAGAAGTGTTTGTACTTGCCCACGAGCTTGGTCATGCAGGACATTTTTATTTAGCTCATCAAAATCAAAATATATTTGATACAAGACCATCTCAATATTTTATAGAAGCACCATCTACTATGAATGAGATGCTTATGGCAAATTATTTAATGAAAAATAGTGATGATCCAAGGTTTAAGCGATGGGTATTATCTTCTATGATTAGCCGTACCTATTACCATAACTTTGTAACTCATTTATTAGAAGCAGCTTATCAAAGGGAGGTATATAGAATAATAGATGAAGGTGGAAGCGTTCAGGCTCCTAAACTTAATGCGCTGAAGAAAGGTGTATTAGAAAAGTTCTGGGGAGATACTGTGAAAATAATTGATGGAGCAGAGCTAACTTGGATGAGACAGCCACATTATTATATGGGACTATACCCATATACATATAGTGCAGGATTAACTATAGCTACAGAAGTTAGCAAAAGAATCCTAACAGAAGGACAGGCTGCATTAGATGATTGGAAGGAAGTCCTAAAAGCAGGTGGAACTAAGACACCAGTAGAGCTTGCGAAAATGGCAGGTGTAGACATAACAACAGAGAGACCATTATTAAATACTATAGAGCATATTGGAAATATAATAGATGAAATTATAAAACTAACTGAAGAGATAGATGGTATAAGTCTATAATCAAAAATGGGTTATTGTATTATATAATATATAAAGTTTAATATAAGCAATTAGTGAAGAGATTCTTCGGACTTGCGTACTTAGAGTGACATGCTTTCAAGATATCATTCTAAACGTAAGTGAGGGATCTCTTTTTAATTCAGTTAAACAGTAGCTTCTTTTTGTCTGAATATTTTTTTCCTTATTGTAAATTATATATACAGGAGGTGTTTAAATGTTACAATTAACTCAAAAAGAAAGATATTTATTAGAGGACCAAAAAAGTCAGGAAGAATTATGTATCAAAAAGTATAACAATTATGCAGAGCAAGCTCAGTGTCCACAGCTAAAGCAATTGTGTAAACAACTTGCTCAACAAGAACAACAACATCTAAATACTATTAATCAAATACTTAATGGTCAAACTCCAAATACGAGCCAGCAGGGAGGACAGCAAGGTCAACAACAAAGTCAGCACCAAGGCAGTCAAAGCACAAGTATGCAGAATATGACAACAGGAATGGTAAATCAGCAGGATGCAGATTTATGTACAGATCTTCTATCTACAGAAAAGTATGTTTCTGGAGCATATGACACAGCAATTTTTGAGTTCAGAGATGCAAATATTCGTCAGGCTCTAAATCATATTCAAAAAGAAGAACAGCAGCATGGTGAGCAAATATTCAATTATATGCAAAGCAAAGGTATGTATAATCCTAAATAGTGAATAGGAGTAAAGAAAAAAACAACGGCTAGTTTATCAAGTCTTGATAAACTAGCCGTTATTTTTAGTTACTATAAAAAATTGTAGTCTCGTAACAGAAGGTTATCTGTTTCTTACTATATGGGTTATTAAAGGCATTCAGAAAATCAAATTAGGCAATAAAAAGAAGGGGAAGCTACTCAATCATTAAAGGGAAAAGAAGCATAATGTAGAATATAATATTATAAATTCTATTACTGCGTGGGGGATTGAGTATGAATAGAAAGCTATGCCTATTATATTCGTTTATAGGGTTGATTTTAATATCCATAATAATACCTTGTTTTTCAAATATTGGAATAGCAACTCCAAACATAACTGAAGAGGATAATTATTTGTCAGAAGTTCAAGAAAGTCTGGCTGACATATCAGCAGAAGAAAAGGGAGTACTTGAAAAACTCTTTACTTTGTCCCAAGATATTGAAGAAATGGAAAGGCAAAGAGTAGAATCAATTAAGGAAATAGAAAGTCTCAATGAAGAGATATTGAAAATCGAGGAACTAATAGCGGCAGAGACACTTAGTTTTGATCAAAACCTTAGAATAATGGAAGATATCCTTAAGACATATCAAAAAAGTGGACCAGGTTCTTTCATTGAGCTTATACTTAGTTCAGATAATCTTAAGGAACTATTGCAAAGGCTCAATCTCTTGGGAGATATAACTAGAAATACTAATGAGCTATTAGAATCCTTACAAGAAAGCAAGCTTAAGCTAGAATTTGAAAAAGAGAGAGTAACTGAAAAGTTAAATCTTTTGGAAGAACAACAAGAAAAGCTGGAAGAGACTCTTGATAAAAATATTGCTCTCAAGGAAGAACTTGAAATCTACTTAGCTTCTTTAGAAGGGGAGAGAACTAAATACGAGGACTATTTGACAAAGGTGGAGCTTTATTGGTCAGAGTTGAAACCGCTATTCTCTGAAACTACTAAAATATTTTCAAGAATGCTTTATGATACTACTCTTCCACCAGATGTGATAAAAATTGAGTTTTCTTTTTTAAATGTTAAAGGCATAATTGAAGAGAAGGTATTTAAGGAGATAATCGCAAGTCGGTCTTTTCCAATGGAGTTAGAGTTTGAGTTTTCTGATGACAAGTTGGAGATTAATATACCAGATAAACATCTGTATCTTGCTGGAAACTTTGAAATTGTAGAGAGTAAAAAACTCGTTTTTATAGTAGAAGAAGGCAGTTTTTTCGGAATGCCTCTTGAAAAGGCTACTATAGAAGATTTATTTAGTGAGGGCTATATGGAGCTTGATCTAAGTAACATTCTTGGCAAAAATAAACTAAAATCTATTAAGATTAATGATGATAGCATAGAACTGCAAATTACTCCAGTTTTATTTTAATTATTTTTAGGGGGTACATATATGATTGAGGCAAAAGATTTGTGCTTGAGATATGCTGATGGTACATTAGCATTGAAAGATATTAACATAAATATTGGAACTGGTGAGGTAGTATTTGTTATTGGTCCCAGTGGATCAGGTAAAACAAGTTTTTTAAAGCTCTTGCTAGGTATGGAGCATCCAACCTCTGGGTATTTAAGTGTTTTAGGACACTCAATAACTAAAGATAAAAGTTCTCAAATTAGAAAAATGAGAATGGCTATGGGCCCTATTTTCCAAGACTTCAGACTACTCCAAGGTAGAACAGTTATGGAAAATGTACTTTTAGGTATGAGGTTTTTAGATTTTAATAAGCAGCAAATGCTACAAGATGCTAGGGAGACTATCCAAAGAGTAGGACTTAATCATAAAATAAATTCATCTGTAGATAATCTGTCTTGGGGAGAACGTCAAAGAGTAGCCATAGCAAGGGCTGTAGCTAGAAAGCCTAAATTGATTATTGCAGATGAGCCTACTGGTAATCTTGATAAGGATAATGCAATAAATATATTAGAGCTTTTAACATCATTTAAGGACAATGATACTACAGTAATAATAACTACACATGCTACTCACTTAATTGAGAATATAGAGGGAGATATGTTGATACAAATTGATAAAGGAAATATTCAATGGGGAAGGTTGAGTCATGAAGAACATTTTTAAAAACTTTAGTTATTTTTTAAAGGAAACAAAAACTATTTTAAAATTAAATTTTCTTTCAAACATATTTTCTATTCTAAGCATGGGATTTATATTTTTAATGCTTTCAATGGTGATTTCAGGAGTATGGATCAGTAGTCAAATGATTGAATTAATGGAAGAAGAGGCAGAGATTAGTGTTTATTTTGATGAAAGTTTTGGTGATGCAAAGATTAACAGTATTTTAAGTGAAATTGAAGCCATAAGTGGTGTTAAAGAAGCAGCAATTATAGATAAGGAAAAGGCTTATAGTAGAATGGTAAAAATCATGGGAAAGGATGCAGATATTTTAAACTTTTTTAGTCATAACCCATTTAGTGCTTTTATAGAAGTAAAAATAGACTTGGAGAAGATAGACTTAATAGTTGACCAAATAGAAAAGATAAATGATATAGAGCATATTAGAGATAATCAAAGTGTCTTAAATAGACTTAGGAGTATTTCAAGTATTATAAGAGTTTTAGGACTTTTAATAATATCAGCTGTAGGTGTATCTACCTTAGTTATAACTTCACATATTATTAGACAAGGTATATATAACAATAAAGAACAGATAAATACTCTAAAGCTTTTAGGTGCTCCAGAATCATTTATAGTATTACCTTTCTTTATAGAAGGACTGATTTTGGCATTGGTAGCAGGCATATTTGCAGTAACAATTGGAATTTTAAGCCTCAAATATGTTTATGTTCAAACTACAGGACCATTGCCTTTTATTCCGCTTCCACCTTTAGATAGTTTAATTAAAGGAAACATAATAATGACCTTATCCATAAGCATTATTCTAGGGATTATAGGTAGTGCCTTTGGCCTTGCATCGGCAAATAAAAGTTGATAATTAGAAAAGTCAAAAAGGAGCAAAGGCTCCTTTTCTCATGACATTGAGTGGTATGAAGCTTTAAAGTAGTACTAAGCATGAAAGCTACTCTAAGATTTCTTTTATCTTATTGTACAATTCTTCAGGATTATCAGCTTCGATGTATTCATCATCAACTAAAGCAAAAGGTTGCATTGCACATTCACCGCAATATCCTAGACAAGACTCTACTTCGTATTCTATTTCATCATTTTCTAGCATTTCAATAACTTCTTCTGCTCCTTGTTCATAATTATTCTCACAAAATTGTATTCTGGCCATTAAAAACACACTCCTTAGTAATAATCTATTCCTGTATATTATTTCAAAAAATTCATAAAGAATTCATAATGTTAGCAAAAAATGAATCGTTGATAGTATTTTAGGTTTAGCATAAAATATAACTATATATTTAGAGTATTTAATATATAGTGTTAAGATATGATGATAATAAACGAGATTTGAAAAGGGGTGCTTTAGTTGAATGTAAAACGGAAGTTTAATAGCATATGGTTATTGACTTTGATTCCTCTTACTTTTGGTGTAGTTTATGCGTCACAAAAAAACCCTGATATAGTTGAAAAAGTATACTCGAGCAGGCTTTATACATATATAGGAAGTGCCCTTAGTATGATTACGGGTATTTTCCCTTTTTCATTGGGTGAGACAATAGTTATATTCGGAGTGTTGCTTATAATTGCAGGAATATTGTGGCTTGTCTATAATACTATAACTAGAAAGGTTGGTTACAAAGTAATACTTAGATATACAAAGAATATGCTTATTGCCTTTAGCATTATATACTTTCTATTCAATATTTTATGGGGCTTAAATTATTATAGATTATCTTTTGCACAGATAGCAAATATTGATGTAAGACCAGCTACAGTGCAGGAGTTAGTAGAATTATGTGATGATTTGATTGAAAGGACTAATGAGCTTAGAAGAAAAATTCAGCAAAGTGAAGATGATGTGTTTTATGGAAAAGACTATAAATACATACTGAGAAATGCTTACAAAGGCTATGAAGTAGCTAAGAATATTTATCCAGAGCTAGATGGTAGTTATGGTAGACCCAAAGGTGTTATATTCTCTAAGGCTATGTCTTACATGGGAATAACAGGGGTATATTTTCCCTTTACGGGAGAAGCAAACGTGAATATGGATACGCCTTTTATATCGCTACCATCAACAGTTACCCATGAAATGGCACATCAGAGAGGATTCGCACGTGAGGATGAAGCAAATTATATTGCATATCTGACATGTAAACTCCATCCTGAATTAAGCTTTCAATATTCTGGATATATATTAGCTTTGACTCATTCAATGAATACTCTTTATACCAATAACAGAGAAAAGTTCATAGAGCTAAGCCAAAAATATAGTGATGAAGTGAAAAGGGACTTAAGTGAGATAAATGGACACTGGGCCAAATATGAGGGACCTATAGAAAAGGTTTCTAATAAAATGAATAACGCTTATTTAAAATCCAATAATCAAAAAGATGGCGTGAAAAGCTATGGAAGAATGGTGGATCTTTTAATAGCTGAGTATAGAATGATGAATAAGTAAGAATTAGAAGTTGGAAATTAACAATTAGCCTAGGTAATGTGCGAAGCGACTGACAAAATCTATTTCTGTCATCTGAATCTTAGTGAAGAATCTCTATTATATTCAAACAGGAGATTCTTCAATTTCGTTTTAGAATGACATGAAAAAATAGGTTCTATAATAAATGTTGGATTGCATAAATCATGCACCCCAACATTTATTATAGAACCTAAATTATGTACTTGCTTTTTATTTTGCAAGTAATGTTTTATAAAGTTGCATAAATTGAAATGTATTAAATTATCATTTTAAAATCCTATTCGAGGAAAACCTTTACCCAACTAACCATATCACAAATTAACAAATGAGAACATTTCTAAAATCTATGCTAATTATGAAAAAAGGAAAACGATAACATGCAAAATTCAGAAAATTCCTTATTGACAGTCAAATATTCAGTATATATAATAGCTATTAAATAAAAAACTCTAGAGGAAATTTTTAATAAACAAAAGGAGGGTCTATATTAAAATGAGAAGATCTAAGAAATTATTAACTGTTTTATTAGCTTTAGTACTAATATCATCTTTAATTCTAGCAGGATGTGGACAGGATGCCACTTCTGAAAATGGTAAAAAATACTTGAGACTTGCAAAAGATGTTGAATTAGCATCTATGGATCAACATATAGCAACAGATGAGCTATCTTTTGAAACAATAGCTGCAACAATTGAAGGTTTATATTCTCTAGATAAAGATGGAAATATTATTCCTGCTATAGCTCTTTCAGATGAGGTAAGTGAAGATGGATTAACTTATACATTTAAGTTAAGAGAAGATGCTAAATGGTCAAATGGGGAGCCTGTAACTGCTAATGACTTTGTGTTTAGCTGGAGAAGAATAGTAGACCCTGAGACTGCAAGTGAATACAACTTCATAATGGATGTAGCTGGTGTGAAAAATGCATCCAAAATTACAACAGGAGAGCTTCCAAAGGAAGAGTTAGGGGTAGAAGCTGTTGACGATTACACTTTAAAGGTTACTTTAGAAAGACCAACACCATACTTTAGATCTCTAACTACTTTTGCATCATTCTACCCATTGAATGAAAAGTTTGTAACAGAAAAAGGAGATAAATTCGCTCTTGACCCTGAAAACTTACTTGCTAATGGACCTTTTAAAATGGTTGAATGGAACAAAGGATACGGGTTTAAACTTGATAAGAACCCAGATTATTATGATGCTGATAGTGTAAAAATTGATGGATTAGAGTTTCGTATTATAAAAGAAAATCAAACAGCAGCACTTAAATTCGAATCTAACGAACTAGATGTAGTTAAACTTTCTTCAGAATTAGTTGATAAATACAAATCACAACCAAGCTTTAATCAAGTAGATTCAGGATTTTTATGGTATATGTCTTTTAACCACGAGACAGAGCTTTTTAGCAACTTAAATGCTCGTAAAGCATTTAGCTATGCAATTGATAAGGAACATATTGCTAATAAAATTCTTAATGACGGTTCTGTAGCAGCAGATTTCATAATTCCAAGAGGATTAGCAACTGGACCTGATGGAAAAGACTTTAGAGAAACTGCAGGAACCTATGCTAAATTAGACAAAGAATTAGCATTAGAATATTGGAATAAAGCTAAAGAAGAATTAGGAAAAGATAGCTTTGAAGTTGAAATACTATTTGATGATGCAGAAACAATAAAGAAAATGTCTGAGTTTATACAAGCAGAACTTGAAACTAATTTACCAGGCCTAACAGTTAAATTAAAAGCTCAACCAAAGAAAAATCGTCTAGAATTAATGCGTGAAGGAAGCTTTGAAGCAGGAATTACTCGTTGGGGACCTGACTATGCTGACCCATTAACATATCTAGAATTATTTATAACAGATGGAGCTTCAAATTCTCCTAATTATTCAAGTGCAGAATATGATCAACTTGTTTTTGATGCAAGTCGTGGAAGCTTAGCTAGTGACCCAGAAGGACGTTGGGAAGCTATGAAACAAGCAGAAAAAGTATTGTTAGAAAAAGATGCTGCAGTATCACCACTATACCAAAGTGGATATGCATTCTTGATTAATCCTAAAGTAAAAGGAATTGAAAGTCACACAGTAGGAACACCATATATTTATAAGAATGTAGAAATAGGAGAATAATTTTAAGTAAAGACCTGCTGTTTAGGGGATATTCTCCTCTAAATAGCAGGTCATAATAAATAAGTTTACTAAAAACTATATTCTTTTGTTTAAGATTTTGAGATTTAGTTGAAGAATCTCATGTAAACTAAGCAGAGAAAGGAGCTGATTTATTTGCTTAAGTATATTCAGAAAAGACTAATTATTTCGGCAATTACATTATTAGTAATCCTAACAGTTTTGTTTTTATTATTAGAATTGATGCCAGGTTCACCATTTAATGATGAAAAGTTGACCCCAGACCAAAGGGTTCTATTATATAAAAAATATAATTTGGACAAGCCGTTGCATATTAGATATGTGGCGTATTTAAAAAATGTAATATTAAAAGGCGATTTTGGAAACTCCTACGCTATACAAAAAGATGCTCCTGTATCTGATATGTTAAAAAGCAGATTGGCTGTATCTATTAGATTAGGTATACAGTCTCTTATATTAGGTTCAGTAATAGGATTACTATTTGGAATAGTGGCCGCAGTTAAGAAAAATTCCAAGCTTGATACTCTAACTACGGTATTTGCGGTAATTGGAATTTCAGTGCCATCCTATGTATTTGCATTAGGATTAAGTTATTTTTTAGGTTACAAGTTTAAATTATTCCCTTTTACTTATGATATTTATAGAACTTTTGAATCAAGTATTCTTCCTACCATTGCACTGTCAATGTTTGTCATAGCTACAGTTGCTAGATTTATGAGAACAGAGCTTGTAGAGGTTTTAGGCACAGAATATATTTTATTGGCAGAGGCTAAAGGGCTAAAATCTAAAAAAGTAATTATAAAGCATTCCATAAGAAATGCTCTTATCCCAGTAGTGACAGTTTTAGGACCTATAACAGTAAGCTTGATGACTGGTTCTCTGGTTACTGAAAGAATCTTTGGTATACCTGGAATCGGAGACTTACTGGTTACTGCGATCACTGTAAATGACTTTAATGTAGTTATATCAATAGCATTTTTCTATAGTGCATTTTATATTCTAATGATGTTATTAATCGATATACTATATGGAATAATTGACCCTAGAATTCGTGTAGCAAAGGAGGCAAATTAATGGAAAACATAAGAACATATTTTAATAGTGGCTCCTTTGAGAGAGTATTTAAGGACGAAAGAGTTCAAACTGATGTGGTATATGAAGGCGTAAGCTTTTGGAAGGATGTGGCTTTGAGGTTTAGCCAAAACAAAGGGGCATTGATAGGACTTATTTTGATATCAATAATAACTATAATGGCTTTTGTAGGACCTCATATAAATCCTCATACTTATAAAAGCATTAAGACAGAACATATGAATCTTCCACCTAGAATTCCTATTATAGAAAAATTAGGTATACTTGATGGGGAGGTTAATGGAGTAAATGTCTATAAAGAAAATGGGTTTGACGATGTATATTATTGGTTTGGAACTGATAACTTAGGTAGAGATATTTGGACAAGGGTATGGGTTGGTACCCAAGTATCCTTATATATTGCCTTTCTTGCACTTATAATAGATATGGCTATAGGTATGGGATATGGACTTATATCAGGATATATAGGTGGACGTGTAGATATAATCATGCAGAGAGCTATTGAAATACTAAGTGGGATTCCCAATCTTGTAGTAGTTACACTGTTTGTTATGGTTTTAAATCCTGGAATACTATCAATATCTTTGGCATTAGTTATTACAGGCTGGATAGGTATGAGCAGGGTTGTACGTTCACAAGTATTGAAGCTAAAAGAATTAGACTTTATACTAGCTTCAAGAACATTGGGTTCAAGTCCGCTAGATATAATCAGAAAGGACTTATTCCCAAATATTTTCGGACAAGTTATTGTTATGAGTATGTTTTCAATACCTAGCTCAATTTTTTATGAATCATTTTTAGCTTTTATTGGGCTAGGTTTGCAGCCACCAATGGCTTCACTGGGAGTATTAATCAGTGACGGTTATAAATCTATATTAGTGTATCCACATATTATAGTAGCTCCAGTTATTGTTTTAGCAGTTCTTATGCTAAGTTTTAATCTATTAGCAGATGGAGTAAGAGACGCATTAGATCCAAAGATGAAGGTAAATTAAAGAAAGAAGGTGAAAGGATGAAAGAAAAAATATTAGAAGTTAAAGATTTACATGTATCTTTTAAGACACATAGTGGTGATATTAAGGCTATTCGGGGAGTTAGCTTTGATTTATATAAAGGGGAGACATTAGCAATTGTAGGAGAGAGTGGTTCAGGAAAATCAGTAACTACTAAGGTCCTAATGGGTATACTTGCAAAAAATGGTATCATTGAAAGTGGGGAAGTATTATATAAAGATAAAGACTTAACTAAGCTTACAAAAAATGAAATGACATCTATTAGGGGAAAAGAAATAGCTATGATATTTCAGGACCCTATGACATCATTAAATCCAACAATGACTGTAGGTTATCAGATTGCTGAAAGTATAATAGAGCATCAGAAGCTGACTAAATCTGAAGCTAAGAAAAAAGCAATAGAGTTAATTAAACTAGTTGGTATAACAGAACCTGAAAAGAGATATAAACAATATCCGCATCAATTAAGTGGAGGTATGAGGCAAAGAATTGTAATAGCTATTGCCCTTGCATGTAATCCAAAAATTCTTATAGCAGATGAACCTACTACAGCACTTGATGTTACTATACAGGCACAAATACTAGATTTAATTAAGGAATTACAAGAAAAAATCGGCTTGTCTATTATATTTATCACCCATGACTTAGGTGTAGTTGCAAATATAGCTGACAGAGTAGCTATAATGTATGCTGGAAAGATTGTTGAATATGGGACCTCAGAAGAGATATTTTTTGATCCACGCCATCCATATACATGGGGATTATTAGCATCAGTTCCCGATATGGAAAATCAACAAAATGAATTATATGCCATTCCAGGTGCACCACCAAATATGCTTTATCCACCTAAGGGAGATGCATTTGCACTTAGAAGTGATTTTGCACTTAAAATTGATTTTGAAAAAGAACCTCCTTTCTTTAAGGTATCAGATACTCATTATGCTGCCACATGGCTACTTCATGAAAAGGCGCCTAAAATTCATATGCCTAGCATATTAAAAGATAGGATTGAAAATATGAAAAGGGAGGCTGCTTTATATGTTGGCTGATAAAGAAGCTATTCTAGAAGTAAAAAATTTAAAACAACATTTTAGACTTGGTAGAAAAAGTGTACTAAAGGCAGTAGATGATATATCTTTTACTGTATATAGGGGAGAAACCTTTGGGCTTGTAGGAGAAAGTGGTTCAGGTAAATCTACAACAGGTAGAAGCATAATCAGACTCTATGATCCTACTGCTGGTGAAGTGACTTTCTGTGGAAAGAAAATATCAGGTAAAATCGATAAAGCCACTGAAAAAATCCTTAGGACAAAGATGCAAATGATATTCCAAGACCCAATGGCCTCTCTTAATCCAAGAAAAACTGTGTTAGATATTATAGCTCAGGGATTAGATATTCACGGGCTATATAGAACAAAGGAAGAAAGAAGAGAAAAGGTCTATGAGATTCTTGAAACAGTTGGATTGTCTAAAGAGCATGCACATAGATATCCTCATGAATTTAGTGGTGGACAAAGACAGAGAATAGGCATAGCTAGAGCCTTAGTTGTTAATCCAGACTTTGTCATAGCAGATGAAGCAATAAGTGCCTTAGACGTTTCAATTCAGGCTCAAGTTGTAAACTTACTAAAAAAGCTACAAGAAGAGAGAAACCTAACATATATTTTTATAGCTCATGACCTTTCAATGGTAAAATATATTAGCGATAAGATTGGAGTTATGCATCTGGGTAAAATGGTTGAGTTAGGAACTGCAGATGCTATTTATAACAATGCAGTTCATCCATATACAAAATCACTTTTATCAGCCATACCTCACCCAAACCCTATTTTAGAAAAAGCTAGAAAGAGAGTTCGCTATGACAAATCAAAAGTTGACTATGATAAAGGTGAATTCATAGAAATAGAAAAAGGACACTTTGTTTTAGGTACTAAGGAAGAAATAAAACAATGGACTGCATAGCAAAAATCACAGGGACAGGTCCCATGATTTATAACAATAAATCATAGGACCTGTCCTCATGATTTTTATTGGAATTGAATAAGTATAATTAAGTACAACTATGTTAAATTTTATAAATACTTTTTCTAATCTTCCAAAAATCATATATAATATATTTAGAGTCTCAAAATAATTTAGGGGGTGTTTTTATGGAAAATTTAAGACTCGATGATTTTACTAAGTATAAATTTTTATCTGGGATTAAAGCTTCACCTAATGGACAAAATATTGGATTTGTCCTTCATCAAATGGATGTAGATGAAAACAAGTACCTTTCCAATATCTATATTCATGATCTAAAAGAAGAAAAAACCTTTAAGCTAACTTCTTTAGATGAAGAGAGAGCTTTTGCATGGAAGGATGACAGTACCCTCCTATTTCCTGCAATACGTAATAAAAAGGACAAAGCTAGAAAAGAAAAAGGAGAGCAATTAACTTCATATTATGAAATTAGCCTTAAGGGTGGAGAAGCAAATAAGGCTTTTGAAATTCCTCTTAATGTTACAAGCTTAGAAATATTAGACGAGGACAAATTATTGCTTACAGCTGTATATGATCATAACTATCCTAAGCTAGACGGTTTGACTAGTGAAGAAAGAGAAGATGAATTGAAGAAAATAAAGGAGAACGAGGATTATGAAGTACTAGATGAGATTCCTTTTTGGTTAAATGGACAAGGCTTTATAAATAAGAAAAGAAATAGGCTGTATATCTATAATATAAAAGAAAATAAAGCTACCGCTATAACTGATGAATACACAGATGTAAACAGCTATAAGCTAAACAAAGAAAAAACTAAGGTCATTGTAATTGGAACTACATATGCAGATAAAATGGAATTAGAATCAGATATTTATATTTATAATATAGCTGAAAACAATTTAAAAAATATTTCTATGGAAAAGCCATTTAGATATTCGTATGGAAATTTTTTAGAGGATAAAATAGTATTTACAGGACATGCTGGGGAACACTATGGTGTCAATGAAAATCCACACTTTTATAAAATGGACTTAGATGGCTCAAATGTTGAAAGAATTTCTAAAGACTTTGATTATAGCATTCGAAATTCAGTGGGGTCTGACTGTAGATATGGTAGCAGTCAATCTATGAAGGTAGATGGTGAGCATTTATACTTTGTAACGACTGAATGGGATAGTTCATTTATAAATAGAATAGATTTAAATGGAAATATAGAGAAATTATCTGCTGAAAAAGGTTCGATTGATGGCTTTGATGTATTAGATGGTAAAATACATTTTATAGGCTTAAGAGGTCTTAAATTACAAGAATTATATTGCTTAGATGGAAAACAAGAGACACAGCTAACCCATTTTAATGCTTGGGTATTGGAAGAAAGAAAAGTATCAAAGCCTGAAAGGTTGACATTTACAGTTGGTGATAACATAACTATTGAAGGATGGGTTCTAAAACCTGTAGATTATAGGGAAGAGGAAAAATATCCTGCTATATTAGATATTCATGGTGGACCGAAAACTGCTTATGGTGAAGTTTTTTATCATGAAATGCAGTATTGGGCTAATGAGGGATATGTAGTATTTTTCTGTAATCCAAGAGGTAGTGATGGTAGGGGCAATGAATTTGCAGATATTCGTGGAAAATATGGCACTATAGACTATGACGATATAATGAAGTTTACTGATCTGGTATTAGAGAAATATCCTTGTATAGATGAAAAGAGAATAGGGGTAACTGGTGGCTCCTATGGGGGCTTTATGACAAACTGGATAATAGGTCATACAAATAGATTTAAGGCAGCAGCATCTCAAAGAAGTATATCCAACTGGATTTCGAAGTTTGCTACAACTGATATAGGATATTATTTTGTAGAAGACCAAAATGCAGCTACTCCTTGGTCTGATTATGAAAAATTATGGTTTCATTCTCCAATGAAGTATGCAGGTAGGGTTACTACACCAACATTATTTATACATTCTGAAGAGGACTATCGTTGTTGGCTAACAGAAGGTATTCAAATGTTTACAGCACTGAAATATCATGGAGTTGAATCTAGACTTTGTATGTTTAGAGGGGAAAATCATGAGTTAAGTAGATCAGGTAAGCCAAAGCATAGAATTAGGAGATTAGAGGAAATTACAAATTGGTTTAACAAATATTTAAAATGATAGTCATAGGATAGTTTTTTTCTCCATATTGTGGTAGTGTTATATTAGGTTACTGTATATATAACTAATTAGATTAATTATTTTTGGGGGAGGTACTTTATGATTAAATTCAAGGATTATGAATACGTTAGACCTGATCTGGACAAAATTGCAGAGCAATTTGAAGGTCTATTGTCAAGGTTTGAAAATGCAGAAACATTTGATGAGCAAAATCAAATAATGACAGAGATTAATAAGATTCGTTCTAATGTTGATACTATGGGAAATCTAGTTTACATTAGACATTCTATTAACACTGAGGATGAGTTTTATGCCAAGGAACAGGATTTTTTAGATGAAAATATGCCAAAGTATCAAAATATAATATCCAAATATTATAAGGCATTAGTTAAGTCAAAGTTTAGAGAAGACCTAGAAAGAGTTTGGGGTAAGCAATTATTTACATTGGCAGAGTTGCAACTAAAAACATTCTCAGAGGAAATTATGGAGGATTTAGTTAAAGAAAACAAGTTAGTTACTGAATATGACAAGCTCATAGCTTCAGCGAAAATAGATTTTGAAGGTGAAGAAAGAAATCTTAGTCAAATGGCTCCATTCATCCAATCAAAAGATAGAGTTATGAGAAAAAGAGCTTATGAAGCTTATACTAATTTCTTTAAAGAAAATGAATCAAAATTTGATGAGATTTATGATAATTTAGTTAAAGTAAGAACTGCCATGGCAAGAAAACTAGGTTTTGAAAATTATGTAGCTATGGGATATGCTCGTATGTCTAGATCAGATTATGATGCTAGTATGGTAGCCAACTATAGAAAGCAGGTTTATGAAGATTTAGTACCAGTAGTAGTAGAATTAAAGGATAGACAAAGAAAAAGACTTGGACTTAACGAGCTTAAATACTATGATGAATCATTAGAATACACTACTGGTAATGCTACACCTAAGGGAGAACCTGAGTGGATATTAGAAAATGGTAAGAAAATGTACAAAGAATTGTCAAAGGAAACAGATGAGTTCTTTACATTTATGGTAGAGAGAGAATTATTGGACTTAGTGAGCAAAAAAGGAAAAATGAGTGGGGGATATTGTACATATATTTCTGATTACAAATCACCATTTATATTTTCTAATTTTAATGGAACCAGTGGAGATGTGGATGTACTTACCCATGAAGCAGGTCACGCATTTCAAGTATATTTGAGTAGAGATTATGAGGTTCCTGAATACGGGTTCCCAACATATGAAGCGTGTGAAATTCATTCTATGAGTATGGAATTTATCACATGGCCATGGATGGAACTATTCTTTAAAGAAGAAGTTGATAAATATAAATTTAGCCATTTAAGTGGAGCAGTTAACTTTATACCTTATGGAGTTACTGTAGATGAGTTCCAACATTTTGTTTATGAGAATCCAGAAGCAACACCAGAGGAGAGAAAGGCTAAATGGAGAGAAATAGAGAAGAAGTATCTACCATTTAGAGACTATGAGGATAATGATTTCTTCAATAGAGGTGGTTATTGGTTTAGACAAGGTCACATATTTGCATCTCCATTCTATTATATTGACTATACATTGGCTCAAGTTTGTGCATTCCAGTTCTGGATTAAAATAAATCTAGACAGAGATAAAGCTTGGGAAGACTATATCAGACTATGTAAAGCAGGAGGAAGTAAGTCATTCCTAGAATTAGTAGAGCTAGCAAACCTAGAAAATCCATTTGTAGATGGTACAATCAAGAAGGTAGTTGGACCTATAAAAGAATGGCTAGATAATATAGACGATAGTAATTTCTAATTAAAATTGACTGCAATGTGTGTTGCAGTCAATTTTTTTTCGTTTTTTTGAATTTAAAAGTGAACAAAACAAAAACTTAATGCGTATAACATATGAAGATAAAATTTAAGGAGGGATACAGTTGGATGAAAGGACAATTGAATTAGTAAAAGCAGCTCAGGAAGGCAATAGATATGAACTAGCACAGCTACTGCATGAAAGCTATACAACTGTATATAAGTACCTGCTTAAATTAACGCTAAACGAACATGAGGCACAGGATATTACTCAAGATGCTATGGTGAAAGCTATTGAAAAAATTAATTCCTATAACTACGAGCAATCTTCATTTTCTACATGGTTGATTACAATAGCAAGAAATACTTTCATCGATAGCACTAGAAAGAGGAAGCGCTTTGAGAAATATAAGGCTGAAAGTAAGATAGAAAGCCATTATAAAGCACAACTTTTATCCTTAGACGATTATTTGCAAAATGATGAATTAATATCATATATAAGAAGACTTTCTCCTAAGCTGAAGGCTCCCATAATTTTAAAATATGGATATGATTTTTCCTATAAGGAAATTGCAAGGTATTTAAGGATACCTATAGGAACAGTAAAGTCAAGGATTTCTAACGGAATAAAAGCTATGAGAAAGGAGTTGAAATCTTATGAATAACACTTCCATAGAAAATCAAATAAAGAAAGCAATTGAAAACATTGATTCTACGCATATAAAAGAACCCGAACTAATGTATTTTGTTAATTTAGTTTCAGATGAACAACTGAAAATTGAAAAGAAACAAAATAAGCAATTATCAATTTTTGGTGCACTAGGAGTAGGTATCATTACACTATTATTTTGCTTATACAATTTTTTCTTTTCAGCTTTTATCGTAATGCAGGTCCTATCAATAATAGCTCCTATAATAATATTTATTATAATGAAGCTATTAGCAAGGGAGGCTAAGCTACAATGATAAAACCTGATTTTCCAAACAATTTACCTACTTGGCTATTGGTTATCATTATATGTTTAATAGCTGTGTTATTATTTACACAGGCCTTATGGCTTTTCAGAAGTGCTCAAAAACGTGGTATTTTCCCTTGGCTTTGGGGGCTTTGGGGATTAATTCATTTTCCTATGCCACTAGTTTTCTTTTACTTTTTGGTAATTAGAAAGGACAAATTAAGAAATAAAGAAAGGAAGATGTAAGATGCTAAGAATAGAAAGCCTCTCGAAAACCTATAAAGGTGGAAAGAAAGCAGTAGATAAACTTAGTTTGAGAATTCATAAAGGTGATATTTATGGATTTATAGGTCATAATGGTGCTGGAAAGACTACTACAATTAAATGTATTACTGGAATACTGGACTTTGATGAAGGTGAAATATTCATTGATGGAAAATCTATAAAAGACGATCCAATAGGCTGTAAAAGGCTTATAGCATATATTCCAGATAATCCTGACCTATACGATAACATGACGGGAATACAATATTTAAATTTTATATCAGATATATTTGGCATTTCTAAAGAATCTAGAGAAAGAAATATAGAAAAGTTTTCAGATGCTTTTGAGCTTACAAAAAACCTTGGTGATTTGATATCATCATATTCACATGGAATGAAGCAAAAGCTTGCAGTTATTTCTGCTTTAATACATGAGCCAAAGCTACTTATTTTAGATGAGCCTTTTGTAGGATTAGATCCGAAAGCCTCTCATACCTTAAAGGAATTCATGAAGGAAATGTGCCAAAGAGGGAGTGCTATATTCTTTTCTACTCATGTGTTAGAAGTAGCTGAAAAGCTTTGTAATAAAATTGCTATTATTAAAGCTGGAAAGATTATTGCTAGTGGAGAGACAGAAAAAGTTAAGGGTGATAGTTCTCTTGAACAATTGTTCTTAGAGGTGACTGATAATGAATAATGTTAAGCTGCTTCTTAAAGCAAACATCATTAATTCTTTTGGGGCAAATAAGTTCCTGAAGGAATCTTCAAAATCTGAAAAAATGAAAATGATATTATTGGCAGTAGTGATCTTGTGGGCAATTATAGCAGTTTTTGGTTCAGCTTTTGCTTACTTCAATATGATTTCAGATGTTCTAGTACAGTTTAATGCTCTATCTATGCTTTTAGTTATTTCATTTATTAATATAAGTGTAGTATCCTTGTTCATGAGCATTTATAAAGCATCAGGATATTTATTTTCATTTAAGGATTTTGATTTGCTGATGTCCTTACCGGTAAAAACATCTGAGGTACTTATATGCAAGTTACTTTTACTATATATTGCAAACTTTATGATAACTATTGTTATGGGACTGCCTTCACTAATAGTGTATGGTATTAGATCTTCAAGCGGAGTGACATACTATATATTTGCAATAATCGCAATGTTTTTTATTTCTCTTTTTCCCATGATTATTGGAGCAGTATTTTCGTTTATAGTAGGTAAAATTTCCTCACGATTTAAGTCAACAAATTTAGCAATGATAATAGGCTCATTTGCTTTAATACTTTTGATAATGATAGGCTCTAATTTTATAGGAAATGTAACTCCAGAATTTATTCAGGATATTACCGGTTTGATGGATATAATATCAAATGCATATTTTCCTATTAAGCTTTATGTAAATGCATTAGTAAGTATAGATATTGTATCCTTAACAGGATTTATATTAACTGCAATAGTACCTTTTTTAGCACTAGTTTATATATTTTCTAAGAGTTTTAAATCTATTAATTCAAAAATGAATGAAAGCTTTAAAGCATCTAATTATAAAATGGAATCATTAAGAGTATCATCGCCCTTAAAATCATTATTTAAAAAAGAACTTAGTTTCTATTTTTCTTCTCATGTGTATGTTTTAAATACTGCAATGGGTATGGTAATGATGACTATATTAACTATAGGAATAGCCATATTTGGAGGAGATAAAGTAGCTCAGTTTTTAGAGTTGCCTATGATGGGAGAATTTATAGTTCCTGTAATTATGGCAATTGTATCTATGTGTGTTTGTTTAAATTGTACAACTTCTTCATCTATATCACTTGAAGGTAGGAACTTTTGGATAGTGAAGTCTTTGCCAATTGACCCTATTGAAATTATAAAAAGCAAAATATTAGTTAATCTGACTATAATTATTCCAATTTTAATAATCAATACTTTAATTTTAGCTGTCTCACTAAGGATAATATTGATACAATACTTGTTATTTTTGGCTATCACAGTTTTATACGCTTTTTTAATTTCAATGATAGGTATAATAGTAAACTTACACTTGCCAAAGCTTGAATGGAAATCTCATGTAGAGATTGTAAAGCAAAGTGCTAGTTCAATGATTTCTATGCTGGCAGGGGCTATCTCTGTAGTTATCCCAATATTCCTATATATTAGTCTTAAGCCTGAAAACTTCAATGTTTTCTCTGTATTAGTAGTTCTAGGATTACTGATTACAAATATAATTTTATGGATAATTATAAAAACTAAAGGTGTAAAAATATTGAACCTACTCTAATCTGAGTAGGTCTTAATTTTATTGATTTTATTAATTTAATTTTATATAATAGGACGGTGATAGATGTAACAAAAGGAGAGATTTGATTGAGAGAAAAGAAAGAAGCATTTTTTACAAGGACTTATATAGTAACGATATTAGGACTATTTAGCTGTTTTTTATGGGGAAGTGCCTTTCCTTCTGTAAAAATAGGATATGAGCTTTTTTCTGTTGATGCTTCTAATAGCTATGAAAAAATAGTCTTTGCAGGGTTTAGGTTTTTTATATCTTCAATGATGATATTCATATTCTGTTTAGTAACGAAACGACCTTTAAGAATCAACAAAGAAGATATTCCCAAAGTTGGTTTTTTAGGCATTATGCAAACTACAATACAGTATATATTTTTCTATATTGGACTTTCCAACACTAGTGGAACAAAAGGCTCTATTCTTTCTGCAACTACTACATTTTTTAGTGTGCTATTAGCTCATTTTTTCTATAAGGAAGATAAACTGAGCGTCAAAAGGATTAGTGGAGTCATATTAGGATTTTTAGGAGTCACGATTGTTAACTTAGGTGGTAGTGGATTTCAGGGTGGTTTTAATCTTACAGGAGATGGATTTATTATAATCTCTAGTTTAGTAGGTGCTTTAGCAGGTATATATACTAAAAAAGTGGCAAAGAACATATCTCCCTTTGCAGTATCAGGATATCAATTGTTTATAGGATCTATATTTTTAATAATTGTAGGCATTCTTGGTGGTGGAGAAAATATAGATTTTACATTAAAAGGTATGATGCTACTTCTATATCTTGGTTTTATATCAGCGGCAGCATTTTCACTATGGACTATTCTGCTAAAGTACAATAGTGTAGGAAGAATTTCAATCTATAAGTTTTCTGTGCCGTTATTTGGTGTATTACTTTCATATATTTTCTTAGGAGAAAGACTACTAGGGATTAATATAGTATTAGGAATTGTGCTTGTCTCATCAGGAATAATAATGATAAACAAAGAATAATAAGTTGTTTTATATAAGAAGGGAATAAATTTTACGAAAAATAAAACTTATTCCCTTTTTTACATTTTCTAGTCAATTATGTAGAAAGCAAATAAGGATTGACTAATGGAATAGGGGTTAATATAATACCCATACTAGTTGGTTTTGTTAAGGCTTACTAACAAACTTATTATCTTTAATATAGAACCTCCAAGGAAAATCCTTTGCTTCCTCAGCATAATCTATTCCTATCCTTGTAGTTTCTACTATATGAAACTTTTCCTCTACTCCAGTACATATATATAGTCGGTCTTTAGTCAAATCTTCACCATTCATTTCCCTTGTAATTCCAAAGGCATTACAGAGCTTTCCAGGACCATTTGTAAGACCTATTATCTGTGTCTTTTTTAACTGGTCAAGAGGCTTCTTAAATCTATTTAATGACATTACTTCTAAACCTTTAACAGGTTCCAATGCTCTTATAAGAACTGCTTGGGCTATATCCTTTTCTGCTGCTACTACATTAAAGCAGTTGTACATTCCGTATATCATATATACATACGCATGCCCTTCTTCTCCATACATGGTTTCTACTCTGGGAGTTCTTTTTCCATTATAGGTATGGGATCCCTTATCATTAAATCCCATATATGCTTCAGTCTCAACTATTTTTCCTACTAATTGTTCCTTATAATTGTGAAATACTAGGTATTTACCTAATAGATCTTTTGCAAGAACTAAAGCAGTTTTTCTATAAAAGCTTCTTTCTAGTTTTTCCATAGATTCATTCCTTTCTAGACTATTTTAGTATGTATTAGGTTGCTTATAAAGCTATTATTTGTGGTTTCATATACAAAATATTAGTCAATATTATGTACTTAGTGATATAATTGAAATCAGTAGCTATTTAATACATTAAGATATTTAGTTTTATTATAGTTTGACTTAGTTTTTATAATAGTATTATAATACATAAATCGAATAAATGGGGAGAGTTTTATGATTAAACTAGAGGGAATTGAAAAAATGAACGACAAACAAAAACTGGAATATTTACTTTTATGTTTAGAAGGACAGTTAAGTTCTGAAAGTGATCCTTTGGCAAATGTTTCTAATGCCTCAGCATTGATATATGCAATTATAGATAGACTTAACTGGGCTGGTTTCTACTTCATGAGAGGAGAAGAACTAGTTTTGGGACCTTTCCAAGGGCTACCAGCTTGTAACAGAATAAAGCTAAATACAGGAGTGTGTGGTGCAGCAGCAACCACTAGGAAAATTCAGCTAGTACCTAATGTACATGATTTCCCGGGACATATAGCATGTGATTCTGCATCCAATTCAGAGCTTGTAGTACCAATTATAAAAAATAACAAAGTATATGGTGTACTTGACTTAGATAGCCCAGAGTTTGAAAGGTTTACAGAGCTTGAAGTAAAATATTTTGAGAGATTTGTTGAAAAATTAAATCAATATATTGATTGGGATAGGATATAAAATATCTGTTGTTTTAAAGGAAAAGAAGAATATTTTTGAGACACTTTAATTCCTTTCATGAAAGTTTCTGTACAGTTTTGTATAGTCGAAAAACCCAATGTTGTAAACAACAACATTGGGTTTTTCGCTAAGGCTTAAGATGATGGCTAAAAAGCCCTTTTCTGTAAGCCCATATTTTAAACCATTTACTTTCTATTGGCCTTCTCTATACTAATTTTCTTACCTTTTATTCTAAATCCTTTTGTTGACAACACTTCTTTGACATATTCTAAAGGTATATCCACAAAAGAAAACTTATCAAATATATCTATGGCACCAATTTTCTTTCCTGGCAGGCTAGTCTTTGAAGCAATGGCTTCTACAATATGTCTAGGTTGAATTCTATCTCTACTTCCCATATTGATAAATAGCCTTGCCATACCTTTTTCGGCACCAGTTTCTTTAAAATCCAGTTCATCAATATCAGAAAACTCGCTCTTGCCATTGTCAGTTATTATTGATTTCAATAATGCTGCTGCTACATCTATTGTTGTTACATAATTCTCCTGAATACCTACGTGTAGCTCCTCAAGTATTTTTTCAACATAGATTACATATTTGGAAAGATTATTTTTTTCTAAGCTAGTTTTAATGTCTTTTATTACATTATTAACCTTACTTTCCTCTATATCAGATAGAGAGGGAGGACTCATAAGTGTAATTTTAGATTTTGTGTATCTTTGAATGTCCTTAAGCCTATAAAATTCTCTACCCGATACAAATGTAAAGGCTCTTCCTGTTCTTCCCGCTCTACCAGTTCTACCTATTCTATGAACATAATATTCTTCATCATTTGGAATGTCGTAATTGAAAACAGCTTCAACATCATCTACATCAATTCCACGTGCAGCCACATCAGTAGCTACTAATATTTCAATTGCTCCATTCCTAAATCTAGACATTACCCTATCACGTTGTGACTGCTTCATATCTCCATGGAGAGCCTCTGCCATATAGCCACTTGATTGAAGCCCAGAGGTGAGTTCATCGACACGCTTTTTAGTATTACAGAACACAAGTGCTAACTTGATTCCTTCTTTGTCAATAATTCTTGAAAGAACTTCTAATTTTGCTGACTCTCTAACTTCTAGATAATATTGTTCAATTCTAGGGACCGTAAGCTCCTTATGAATTGCTTTGACTAGAACAGCATTCCTTAGATACTTAGAAGTCAAGTCCATAATTTCCTTAGACATAGTAGCAGAAAATAGAACTGTTTGTCTATTGGTGGGTACTTTTTCTAAGATCTCATCTATGTCTTCCCTAAAGCCCATATTTAGCATTTCATCTGCTTCATCTAATACCACCAGTTTTAGCTCAGATAATTTAATAGTCCTTCTTCTCATATGGTCCATCAATCTTCCAGGAGTTCCTATAATTATCTGAGGTCGTTTTTTAAGTGCAGCGATCTGACGCTCAATTGGCTGACCACCGTATACAGGAAGAATTCTAATTCCTTTTTTGTATTTAGATACATTTTTTAGTTCCTCTGAAATTTGTATAGCAAGCTCTCTTGTCGGAGACAAGATTAGAGCCTGTATACTTTCATTTCTAGGGTCCACCATTTCTATTGCCGGTATACCAAAAGCACATGTTTTTCCAGTACCAGTTTGTGCCTGTCCTATTATATCCTTTCCATCCATTATATAAGGTATGGATTGAGATTGGATTGGAGTTGCTTCCTCAAAGCCCATTTCAGCAACTGCTTTTTCTATCTCCAAAGATAGATTTAATTCATTAAATGTTAAATTTTTCATAATACCTTTTCCTTCTCTATATATTTTTTATAGTAGTATAAACAAAAATTATATTAAATTATGTAAGTATTCATTATTTTATCAAATTTCCTGTTTAAACCATTCTAATTATAAGGGATTTTATATGTAATAGCAACTAAAATTATTAGATTTAGAATTATTACATTTATATTTTTACCCATAAAGATTTCATATATGCAGAATATATGTATGATATAATATAGTTAGTTAAATTAGAATATTTTGATCTTATAAATATTGAAAGGTGGTCCAATGGAGATAAGTAAGCAAAAAGTAGCAGTAGGCTTAAGTGGTGGAGTAGACAGTACAGTAGCAGCCTATTTGCTAAAAAAACAAGGATATGAAGTTATTGGAACAACTATGCTTCTTTTTGATGCTTATGATGAGGAAGGGAGAGCTATAGAACCACAATTTATTAAAGATGCTAGAGCCATAGCTAAGGTTCTAGATATTCCTCATTATATAATTGATTTAAGACAAGAATTTGATACTATGGTAAAGAAGGAATTTATTAATGAATATATTGCTGGAAAAACTCCTAATCCTTGTGTTACCTGTAATAAAAGGATTAAGTATGGGAAATTTATCGAAGCAGCTAATGAACTAGGGGCTTACTATATAGCAACAGGTCATTATGCAAATATAGTATATGATGAAGTCTTGAAAAGGTATCGCATATATTCTGGTCAAGCGGGAAGAAAAGACCAAGCATACGTACTTCATTCACTTACTCAGGAACAGCTAAAGCACGTAATATTACCCATCGGTGTATTTAAGTCAAAGAGTGAAGTAAGGAAGCTAGCAAATAGTATAGATGCAAATATTGCCAAGAAATCGGACAGCATGGGAGTATGCTTTATACCAGATGGTGATTATGGAAAACATATAAAAAATGAAAGACCTGAGATGGTAAAGAAGGGATACTTTGTAGATAAACATGGGAATATTATAGGTGAGCATAAAGGAATAGTCCACTATACAATAGGACAAAGAAGAGGTTTAGGTCAGTATTTTAATAAGCCAATGTTTGTAGTAGATATAGATCCAGAGAATAATGCAGTTGTTCTCGGAGATGATGAAGATACTTATTCTAAAGGGTTAGTTGGGAAGGATGCAAATTTTACTCTATTCGATGAATTAGAAGGAACCATAGAAGCTGAGGCAAAGGTCTGCCAATGGGGTTGGCTTTTACCAGCTACTATTACAGGTTTAGGAAATGGTAGAATAAATGTGACTTTTCATAAGAAAGAAAGAGCAATTGCTCCAGGTCAATCTGTAGTATTTTACAAGGGAAATGAAATCATTGGTGGAGCTAGGATAGAGTCGGTAATAAGAGACTAATGAATTGTTAGTTAACTTATTCAAATGAGGGTATAAAGTGTGATATACTAAAAATGTTGTATTTTCTTATAAAGATAGAGGTGGTTGTGATGAAGTTATGTTCTATTTGCAAGAAAAATATTGCTGTAATGCTAACTACAAAAATAGAAAATGGGAAAACTGAAATTACAGGAGTTTGTATGGAATGTGCCAAGAAAATGGGCTTACCTGTAATAGACCAACTTATGCAGCAAATGAATATGAAGCCTGAAGAACTTGAAAATATAACTAATCAGATGAATAATGTTTTTCAGGATGCAGATATAGAAAAATTGGATTCAGAGAACCCAATTATGAGTCTTTTTAGCAATATGTCAAATAAAGAGGACAACTCAGAGACTAAGGGTATAGATTCAGATTTAAAAGAAAAGGAATCTAATGTAAAGGATGAAAAAAAATCTCGTAGAAAGAAAAAGAAATATTTAGATACCTATGGAACGAATCTTACAAATAAGGCAATAGACAAACAAGTAGATAGAATTATTGGACGAAATCGAGAAATTGATAGGGTAATTCAAATATTAAATAGAAGAACAAAAAACAATCCTGTACTTATTGGTGAACCAGGAGTGGGAAAAACTGCAATAGCTGAAGGATTAGCTGTTAGAATAGCTGAAAGACAAGTTCCTTCAAAGCTTTATGATGCGGAGGTGTATTTATTAGACTTAACTGCAATTGTAGCAGGTACCCAGTTTAGAGGACAGTTTGAAGGACGTATGAAAGCTATTATAGATGAAGCAAAAGAGCTAGGAAACATAATCTTAGTTATAGATGAAGTTCATAATATAATGGGTGCAGGAGAAGTTCATGGTGGAGTGATGAATGCTGCAAACATCCTAAAGCCATCTCTAGCTAAGGGAGAAATTCAGGTTATAGGCACTACGACCCTAGAGGAATATAGAAAGCATATTGAAAAGGACTCAGCATTAGAAAGAAGATTTCAGCCAGTATTAGTTGATGAGCCAACTGTGGAAGAGACTATTGAGATCTTAAAGGGAATAAAAGGCTATTACGAAGACTACCATAAGGTTCAGATAGCAGATGAAGTAATAGAATCTGCTGCAAGACTCTCTGAAAGATACATTACTGATAGATTTCTGCCTGATAAGGCTATTGATGTAATTGATGAAGCTGGATCAAGAGTAAACTTGAAAAATAAAGGGTTTGTTGAGCTAGAGGCTTTGAGAGAAGAATTAAAAAGAGTACAGGAATTAAAAGAGACTGCTGCATTTTCTGACGACTATGAAAAGGCTGCAGAATATAAGATGAGAGAATATGAGCTAGAAGATAAAATTAGAGAAATTGAAAAGGAATGTTCAGAAATACATGTGACTGTTGATGATGTAGCCTATGTAATAGAATCTTGGACTAAGATCCCTGTTCAAAGAATCACAAAAGAAGAAGCTACTAAACTCTTAAACTTAGAGGCAATTTTGCACAAAAGAGTTATAGGCCAACATGAAGCAATAGTAAGCTTATCTAAAGCCATTAGAAGAAACCGTTCTGGATTTAGGAGAAAGAAAAAACCAGCATCCTTCATTTTTGTAGGACCTACTGGCGTAGGAAAGACTGAGTTAGCAAAGGCCCTTGCCAGTGAGCTGTTTGGAAGTGAAGAAGCTATGATACGTGTAGACATGTCTGAATTTATGGAAAAGCATACTGTATCTAAGCTTATAGGAGCTCCTCCGGGATATGTAGGTTATGATGAAGGCGGACAATTAACAGAAAAGGTTAGAAGACGACCATATTCGGTTATATTACTAGATGAAATAGAAAAAGCACATCCAGATGTGTTTAATATGCTTCTTCAAATACTAGAAGATGGCAGACTTACTGATAACCAAGGTAGGACTGTTTTCTTTGAAAACACTATTATTATAATGACTTCTAATGCTGGAACTAGCTTTAACACAAGCACATTTGGTTTTGCAAGAGAAAACTATATAGCATTGGAGACTAGAGCAAAGGATGCACTAAGGCAAACATTTAGACCAGAATTTCTTAATAGAGTAGATGAGACCATAGTATTTACTCATTTATCTGCGGAAGAGTTACGCAAGATTGTTGATTTAATGCTTGAGGAAGTTGAAGAAGATGTAAAAGCAAAGGACATGAATATTCATGTATCAGACAGAGCAAAGGACTTTTTAGTAGAAAAGGGATATGACCAAAAATATGGTGCTAGACCGTTAAGAAGAGCTATACAAAAATATATAGAAGATGAAATAGCAGAGCTGTATTTAAGAGATGAATTTACAAAGGGACATACCATAAATGTAGATGTGGAAGACGGAAATCTAGTTATTAAATAGGCTGCTGAAAAGTTCAGCAGCTTACTTTTGGAACATAGATAATATAATTGAAATGGTAAATATTTTATGGTAGAATTCGAGAAAATAAAACAAAAAAATATTAAGGAGAGGTGATTATCCATGAGGGAATATAGTGTATTTGATATACTAGGACCTATTATGATTGGCCCTTCTAGCTCCCATACAGCAGGTGCCGCTAGAATTGGTAAAGTTACTAGATATATTGCAGGAAGCAATTTTAATTCAGTTACATTTTATCTTCATGGTTCTTTTGCTAAAACCTACAAGGGACATGGTACAGACAGGGCTTTAGTTGCAGGAATTCTAGGGATGGAGCCTTATGATGAGAATTTGAAGAATTCATTAGAAATAGCTAATGAAAAAGGTGTTAAAATCAAGTTTATAGAAGCTGACTTAGGTATACAGCATGAGAATACAGTAAAGATTGTTGTTGATAAAAATGATGGAAGCAAAACGGAGGTAACTGGTTCATCTATTGGCGGGGGAAATATATTAATTACAAATGTAGACGGATTTAATGTTAAGATGACAGGAGATCACCCAACCTTAATCGTAGTACAAAATGATAAGAAAGGAATTATTAGTGAAGTCACTAGAGTACTTTCACAAAATGGTATAAATATTGGAATTATGAAGGTTAGAAGAAAGAAAAAGGGCGTAGAAGCTTACATGATTATAGAGACAGATGATGAGATCACCGAGGATGTAGTTAATCAGCTAAAAAATACAGAAAATGTTTTGGGAGTAAAAGTAATTAATCCAGTAAAGGTGAGGTGATAAAATGTTTAACCATGGTTATGAATTATTAAAATTAACAGAAGAGTTTAATGTTAAGATATCTCAAATAGTAATAAAAAGAGAAAGTGAACTTTTGGAAATAACAGAATCAGAGCTAAGAGAAAGAATGAAGAGTGTCTTAAAAGTTATGAAAAGTTCTGCCCAAAAGAGCATTGATGAGGAAGTTAAATCAGTTGGTGGAATTATCGGTGGAGATGCTAAAAGAATTGAGACATATAGAAAGAAAGGAAAAACAATTTGTGGAGACATAGTAAATAAGGCTATGGCTAGAGCATTTTCTACATCTGAAGTAAATGCAGCTATGGGAAGAATATGTGCGTCACCTACTGCTGGTTCTTCTGGAATCATTCCTGCAGCAATAATAACAGTTGCAGAAGAGCTTGGTTTAGGAGAAGAAGAGATGATAGATGCAATGTTTACATCAGCAGGAATTGGAACTATAATAGCCTCAAATGCTACTGTAGCAGGAGCAGAAGGAGGGTGTCAGGCAGAGTGTGGTTCTGCTGCTGCAATGGCTGCAGCTGCCATAGTAGAAATGGCAGGAGGAACACCAGAAATGTCTCTTCATGCTGCTGCAACTGCCATAAAAAATGTATTAGGCTTAGTATGTGACCCTATAGCAGGACTTGTAGAAGCTCCTTGTGCTAAAAGAAATGCATCTGGTGTAGCAAATGCTATGATATCAGCTGACTTGGCTTTAGCCGGAGTTAAAAGTATAGTTCCATTTGATGAAGTTGTAGATGCAATGTATAGAGTTGGAAAATCTCTTCCTATGGAATTAAGAGAAACAGCTTTAGGAGGATTAGCAACTACTGAAACAGGAAAGGCTATAAATAAAAGGATTTTTGGAGAGTAAAGAGGAAACAATAGAAATTGAATAAACGGTAAGGAATGATATGAATGGCTAAGGATAACAAGGACATTAAAGTTGTAGTAGGTATGTCTGGTGGAGTAGACTCTTCTGTTACTGCATATCTTTTGAAAGAACAGGGATATGATGTTATAGGTATATTCATGAAGAACTGGGACGAAAAGGATGAAGCAGGTGTATGTACTGCTGAAGAGGATTATGAAGATGTTAGAAGAGTATCTACTCAATTGGGGATACCATATTATACAGTTAACTTTACAAAAGAGTATTGGGATAGGGTGTTTTCCTATTTTTTAGAGGAATATAAGAAAGGGCGAACTCCAAATCCTGATGTTATGTGTAATAAAGAAATCAAGTTTAAGGCTTTTTTAGATTATGCATTAAAGCTAGGAGCAGATTATATTGCAACAGGTCACTATGCTAGAGTTGATTATAAGGATGGAGAGTATAAGCTTTTAAGAGGTTTGGATAATAATAAAGATCAAACTTACTTTCTATGTGCTTTAAATCAATACCAGCTATCAAAGAGTATGTTCCCTGTTGGACATTTAGAAAAAGCTGAGGTTAGGGCTATAGCAGAGAGAGAAGGTCTTATCACGGCTGGTAAGAAGGATAGTACTGGAATTTGCTTCATAGGAGAAAGAGATTTTGATAAATTCTTAGACAATTATCTACCTGCTCAATCAGGAGATATAATGACTTTAGATGGAAAAGTTGTAGGTAGACATTCAGGCCTAATGCATTATACATTAGGTCAGAGGAAGGGACTGGGAATTGGAGGTATAGGCACAGGGGAACCTTGGTTTGTTGTAGATAAGGATTTAAATAAAAATATTTTGTATGTAGTTCAAGGTGATAAACATCCTATGTTGTATTCAAATGGGCTTATGGCAAGTGACTTGAGCTGGATAAGTGATAGACCTAAGCCAAAGAAATTCGAGTGCACAGCAAAGTTTAGATATAGACAACCTGATAATGAAGTAAGTGTTTATTTAACTGATGATAATAAGTGTGAGGTAATATTCAAAAAACCTCAAAAAGCAGTCACTCCAGGGCAAGCTGTTGTATTTTATGATGGAGAAGAATGCCTAGGTGGAGGGATTATTGATAGCATCATAAGAAATTAGAGTTTAAAAGTGATAATCATGTAAGGACTGCTATTAAGAACTAGATGATTTATGGAAAGTTTAGCAATAGTATAACGGTAGTTGAACGATAACCAACAGTGGTTGAATAGTTTGACTACTGTTCTACTATGTTAATCATGAATAAATTCCAAAAAATTATTTTTAATTACATAATAAGGGGTGTATAAGATGAGTAGAGTGTTAGAAAATCTTGAACCAAAAGCTGTTTTTAGTTTCTTTGAGGACATGACTCAAATTCCGAGGTGTTCAGGTAATGAGAAGGCTATAAGTGACTATCTAGTAGAATTTGCAAAGAAAAGAAGCCTAGAAGTAATTCAAGATGAGGCATTAAATGTCATAATAAAAAAGCCTGGTACTAAAGGATATGAAAATGCACCAACAGTAATTTTGCAGGGTCACATGGATATGGTTTGCGAAAAAAATAAAGATACAGATCATGATTTCTCTACTGATCCATTAAAACTAAGGGTAGTAGATGATATGTTAATGGCAACAGGAACTACATTAGGAGCAGACAATGGTATAGCTGTAGCATACGCATTGGCTATATTAGATTCTAACGAAATTTCACATCCGCCACTAGAAGTACTTATAACTACTGAAGAAGAAACTGGAATGGGTGGAGCAAATAGCCTTGATCCTAGTAATTTAAAGGGGAAAATATTAATAAATATAGATTCTGAAGAAGAGGGTACACTTTTAGTAAGCTGTGCAGGAGGCATTAGAAATATTATTAGTATACCTATTGAATGGAATGATTCACCAAAGGACTACCTGGTATATGACTTAAGGGTAAGAGGATTAAAGGGTGGACATTCTGGAATGGAAATCAATAAAGAAAGAGGAAACTCCAATATTATATTAGGAAGAGTCCTTAAAGAAATATCGACTAATAATGATATTTATCTAGCAGCAATTAGCGGTGGAGCTAAGATGAATGCCATACCTAGGGAAAGCGATGCTGTCTTATTAGTAAATAGTAATGGTAGAGCTAAGGTTGAAGAAGAAATAGCAGAATGGAATAAGATTATAGGGAATGAACTAAAAACAGCTGATCCAGATCTAAGAATAGAATTAGAACTATCAAATTCTACATATGAAAAAGTATTTTCTAAAGAAACAATGAAAAAAGTATTGACTGCATTAGTTTTAATCCCAAATGGCGTACAGACCATGAGTATGGAAATTGAAGGATTAGTTCAAAGTTCAACGAATCTAGGAGTTTTAACTACTACTGAAAAAGAAGTTTCATTAGAATGTGCTATAAGAAGCTCTGTTAGAACTCTAAAACTGGACATTGTAAGGAAAATGGAAGCATTAGCGGATTTAATTGGTGCCAGAACATCAAGCGAGGGAGATTACCCTGCTTGGGAGTATAGAAAAGATTCATATATAAGAGAAGTATTTGTTGATACATACAAGAGAATGTACGGTAAGGAGCCAATAATAACAGCTATACATGCAGGTCTTGAATGCGGTCTTTTTGATGAAAAGCTTGATAATGTAGACATGATTTCACTTGGACCAAATATGTATGATGTACATACACCAAACGAGCATGTCAGCATATCATCTACAAAGAGAGTTTGGGAGTATTTGCTAGAAGTTCTTAAGTCAATCAAATAATTTATAAGAAAATTTTACATTTTACTATATACTAATTCTAGGGAATGATATATCATATAAAATATACATACTTTTATGACCTAACCCGATTGTTTCGGATGCTTTTCTGAAAGAATCGTAGGTAGGTCAAACGCACCGAGCACCAACCCTATTGTAGGTTTATGATAGGAGTGTCCGCTAGGACCAAATTTATGGAGGATAGTCGAGCAAATAAATTTGTGTTGCAAGACTGTGGGAAAAGTATGAAATAAATAATAAAGGAGAATGAAAATATGACAGACAATAAACATAAAGATGGTTGCTGCTGTGGACACGACCACGAGCATGAACATGATGGATGCGGCTGTGGTCATGACCATGAAGAAATGGAAATAATGACATTGACTTTAGATGATGGTACTGATATGGAATGTCAGGTTTTAGGAGTATTCGGAGTAGAAGACAAAGAGTATATAGCTCTACTTCCTTTAGAAGAGGAGAATGTCTTACTATACAAATATAGTGAAACTGAAGAGAGTATAGAACTAGAAACTATTGAAGATGACAGCGAGTACGACCTTGTTGTAGAAGCCTTCTATGAATTATTCAGCGACGATGAAGATTATGAAGATTATGACGAAGAGGAAGACGAAGAATAAACTAGGCTAAAATATAAGTACTTCGGGGTAGTAACCGAGGTACTTGTTTTTTATGACCTAACCCGATTTTCTGAATGCTTTTTTCAGAAAATCGATGGTAGGTCAAACGCACCGAGCACCAAATTCATGTGAGCGATAGCGAGCAAATGAATTTGTGTTGCGAGACTTCAATTAGTATAGGAGGGGAAAACATGACTAAAGAGTTAGATTTTGCACAGAAGCTTATTGATTTCATATATGAAAGCCCAAGTAACTTTCATGTAGTGAAAAATATTGGGACCATGCTAGATAAGAAAGGCTTTAAGAAGTTAGATATTAGAGAAAGATGGAATATCGAAAAGGGTGGCAAATATTATATTGAAAAGAATGGAACTGCATTAATAGGTTTTGTAGTAGGAAACGGAGAGCTTGAAGAAGAAGGATTTAGAATCATAGGTGCTCATACAGATGCTCCAACTTTTAGAATTAAGCCAAATCCAGAAATAGTTGTGGAAAATAATTATCTAAAGCTCAATGTAGAAACCTATGGTGGTCCCATATTATCTACTTGGCTAGACAGACCACTTGGAATAGCAGGAAGGGTTAGCTTAAAATCTGAAAACCCATTATATCCAAATAATAAATTGATAAATATAAATAGACCGGTACTTATAATACCAAATCTAGCTATACATATGAATAGAAATGTAAACGAGGGAGTAGAGCTTAACAAGCAAAAAGATATGCTACCTTTACTTTCTCTAATTGACAAGGAATTTAACAAGGATAATTATTTATTAAAGCTAGTAGCTCAAGAATTAAATGTAGAACCTAGTGAAATAATAGACTTTGATTTATTCTTATATGAATTTGAAAAGGGAAGGATTATAGGCTTAAATAATGAGTTTATTTCATGTGGTAGACTTGATGATTTGGCTATGGTACATGCTGGAATAGAAGCACTAATTGAATCCACTGACTCTAATGCTACTAAAGTTATGGTATGTTTTGATAATGAAGAAATTGGAAGTAGTACTAAGCAGGGTGCTGATTCACCAATGCTTAAAACTGTATTAGAAAGAATAGTATATGGGCTTGGAAAAGACAAAGAAGATTTTTTCAGAGCTTTGTATAGTTCATTTATTATTTCCTCGGATATGGCCCATGCACTACATCCAAACCATACTGATAAGCATGACCCTACAAATAGACCTATAATAAATAAGGGACCAGTAATAAAGATAAATGCAAATCAGTCATATACAACTGATAGTGACTCAAGTGCTGTATATGAAAAACTATGCGAAAGAGCTGGAGTACCAGTTCAAAAATTTGTAAATAGATCTGACCTAAGAGGAGGGTCTACTATTGGTCCAATATCCTCTACACATCTAGATATCCGTTCAATAGATATAGGAAATCCAATGCTTTCTATGCATTCTATTAGGGAGCTAGGAGGAGTATTAGATCACTATTATATTAAGAAATCCTTTGATGAGTTTTATAAATTATAAAGCTTGATAGATTATATTAGATCCTTCGCTACATCCAAGATGACTATAGAATGTTAAGTTGGGTGATGGGAAGGGTCTATTATTATCATTCCTATACATAGGAAGGTGAAACCATTGAGTATAATTACAAAAATAGAGCAGCAAAAAAAGAATATCCATAGATATTCTATATTTTTAGATGAAGAATATTCTTTTTCAGTTAGCGAGGACACACTTGTAAAGCTAAGACTAAGAAAGGGAATGGAAGTTGATAAAGAACAATTAGACTATATTTTAGAACAAGAGGAGATAAACTCATGTAAAGCCTTTGGATTGAAGCTACTAAGCCATAAGGCGAGAAATGAGTATGAAATTAAGGACAAGATGACTAAGAAAGGCTTCAATGAAGAAGCTATAAGAAAAGCAATGAAATATTTAAAAGAACAAAAATATATTAATGATGAAGAATATGCAAGGAGCTATGTAAAGGATAAAGTAAATATAAAAAAGCTAGGATATGTTCGAATTAAGAACGAGCTTTTCCAAAAGCGTATTGATAGTGAAATTATTGAAGGTACATTAAGTGAACTCATTGATATGGATGCTGAGTATAAAAGAGCCTTAGAATTAGCAGAGAAGAAAATGAGTACTACCTACAAGAATGATGATACTCAAGCTGCATATCGAAAGTTAGGTGGATTTTTGCAGAGAAGAGGGTATTCTATGGATACTATTATAAAAGTACTCAACGAAATCTTCAAAACATGATTAAACATATATTAAGGGGTGCGACTATGAATTATAAGCTTGTTGCTATTGACTTAGACGGTACCTTGCTTACAGAGGAAAAAAGAATCCCTTCAAAAAATGCAGATGTCTTAAGGAAGCTATCAGATAAAGGGATTGAAATAATTATTGCAACTGGAAGAAGGTATTGGTCTGCTAGAAAGTTCATGAGAGAAATTAATATGAATCTAACTGTTGTAGCAAACAATGGAACAATAATAAGAAGTATGAATGATGATAAAGCAATACTAAATAAGTATTTAAATAAAGAAGACTTTTATGAATTGGTAAGGGAAGGAAGAAAAAGGGGCTTATACCCAATTATCCACGTTGATCATTTTGAAGAGGGCTATGATATAATGATTGAATTAGACAAGGAACACGAAAAGTACTCATCCTATCTATATGATATACCTGATAGATATAAGCAAATAGAGGATTTACTTTTATATGAGAATCCTAGGGTATTGTCAGTAGTGTTCCCTGGAGATATTAAATTACTTAAGGATTTTCATGGGCTGCTTAATAATACCCATAAAGATAAATATTGTTCTCATGTATTGACTAGTTTAAGCAAAGTTGGCCCAATATTAGAGGTTATGGGTCCTTTAGGGTCAAAATGGAAGACATTATTAGACTATACTAGACAAAAGGGAATAAATGAAAAAGAAATAGTAGCCATTGGTGATGATGATAATGACATAGAAATGATTCAAAATGCAGGTATAGGAATAGGTATGAAAAATGCTTCTCCAGGAGTAAAGAAAGTCGCCGATATGATTACAGAAAAGACAAATGATGAGTGTGGAGTGGCTGAAGTTTTAACTAAGGTTTTTGGACTATAACCAAATAATATATAAGAATATTTGAATAAATATGTGAATAAGCTAATATATTTTACTAAAGCTAAAAATTGGGGGGAAGGTTCGATGAAGATTCTAACAGGGATTGCATCATTACTCATTGTATTAGGGGCAATAAATTGGGGACTTGTTGGCTTATTTAACTTTGACATTGTAGAGGTTTTATTTGGTGGAAGAGATAAAACTATATCTAGAATAATATACTTAATTATAGGATTGGCAGGAATATATACAGTTTTATATTTACTTTTATAACCCAAGCCAAGCTTGGGTTTAATTTATCCTTTATTTCTAGTAGTATTAGATTGTTTCAATTAAGTCTACTCTAAAAAATTAGCATGTTTATAGTTAACTATTGGTGTAGCTGTAAAAACACGCAGATTTTATATAATTATGTCAAATATGCAAGAATTATGGAAAATATTATAAGTATGTGCTAAAATTAAATAGAAGCTTAATCTTCTGGAATGAAAAAAACAGATTAGACTACTTATTTATAAGTCATAGAATTTTGGCATACTTGTATATATACATACTGCAATTACAATAACTTATTCACATAATATACCTGTTTTTTCATAAAGGACAAGCTTTCAGAAATTCTATTAAAGTAAAGGAGGTCATCTGTGAAAACATATAAGATATACTTAAAAGTTAACAATGTAATGTCAATATAAAAAAGGTTATTCCTAATAATCGGTTAAGTTGGTCAAAAAAGTAAGGATTGATCTTAATAGTTTATAGCTTTTTGCTCGGCTATATATCCCTTTTGCTTTGCATTATTTTGTTTATATTTTCTTTTTATAAGGGTCAAGATAACAAAGCTCCTATTACTAGTATTATAAACACTAACTTGTTCTATATCTGTAACACTAACATACTTTGCAACTGTTCTTCTATTTATGCCATATTTTCTTGCTATGCTTATATTTGACTTTTCTTTTGCTGATTCTTCTTTTATTTCTAGTGTTAACTTTATAATCTATTAATCTATTTGCTTTTTGTTCCTTCGTACCAGCTAAATCATCTATCTTTCCGCTAAATACTTTTGTGTTACAATCAAGATTTTCACATCTGCATTTAACAAATTTAATTGTTAAAATCAGATTTTATATTGCTATCTACATTTTTTTGCAGTCTGCTGTCTCCATGCTTACTGTACTGTATAGTCACTTATATAACCATATGGAAAGCTTGATAATACAAAATATTGTCGAAAAATATCAATTGAAAATCAAGTTTAAACAATATATACTTAAGGTAAATATACTAACACATAAATATATTTACATGTTAATATGTTTAGTAAGATAATGAAGTGTTTAGTTAAAAGTACATTAACATTAGTGAAAGAATCATTATTAATAAATGAACTTTGAAAACTGAACATCAAATATAAGTACTATTAAGCTACAGAGCACTTTGCTGTAAGCATCTTAACATGTTCTTCTGGTGAACGAAGCTCAAATGGTTTTCTGTCTCTAAGTACAGCAAAGATGATAAAAATAAGCTTATGCATAACAGCTCCTAAGGCTACCTTTTTAGGCTTGTTTTGTGATTTCTTTTTATAATATTCCATCAATACAGGGTTACAAGCCTCATTATTTCGCTTAGTACGGATATTAGCAAGTGCTATAGTAAAAAGTACTCTCCTAAGTAATATAGAGCCTCTCTTAGACATTTTATTCTTAGTACCAGTAAATTCACCAGATTGTTTAACAGAAGATCAACCCCAAAGAATGCTACCAATTTATTAGGCTTAGAGAATGCGGAGAAGTCACCAATTTCAGCAATAATTGTAGCAGCTGTAAGGAGACCGACACCAGGGATACTCTGAAGAAGTTTAAGAGTTAAGGATAGCATAGGAATGTCCTTGGATAAGTCATCAGTAATCAACTGATGAATAGCCTTTAGAATCCTTTTAAGATTATCCTGTAGATTCTTAACCATTGAAACATATATGACTAACATTGCAATATTTTCAGAACTGCTAAGGCTAAAAGGTTTAAATTCCCTAGTCTTAAGGACTAATAGTTTATACTTTGCAGTTGCTCATTTAAGGCTTTTGCGAGAATTATGCAAAATTAAAGAAATTAGGCTATCATTTATTTAGATATAGTTTGGGGCCTAATAGAAACCTTGATGAGATAAAGAATGTAAAAACTGAAATACTGAAGATAAAAAAATATTGTAATCGACAAGTAATCTTTCCAGAAGTACAGATTAAGTTTCAAGAATTACATTTGAGTCAATTCGAGGACATTAATTCATTAGATAATGGGCTAGCTTATGAAGGCAGTAGCTTATTTACTCCATTTTACAAGGTAAAGGAGGTCGTCTATGCAAACATTTAAAATATACTTAAAAGCTAACAGAGCAAAAGTGATTACTCTCTTGCTACTTACACTACTAATCAGTTACCTTAATTTTGTAATATACGATAAATTGGATTCATTCTTTAAGGAAATCACTGGTGGTACATTGAGCTTCGACTTTAGTATTGTTGCTATCTTAATATTCTTATACTTTCTATTGCTCGGCATTAATATTTTATCGAATTTAATTGAAGTCAAATTACTTCGAAAGGGTGTCAATAATTTATTGATTTTCTTTATGAGAAAGGTGTTCTATAGTGAAGATGTATATATATTAAACCAAAATTCAAATCTTCTTATAAGCAAGGCTACCATGAGCTGTAATTCAATTTCAAAGTACTACACTTCAGTAATTAAAATAATTACTTCAGTAATCATTCTGATTGCATATGCAAGTATTATAATCCAGATAGATTCAACTGTATTGATCCTATGTATATTATTAACACCTTTGATTGTCCTATGTACTATAGGGATTAAGGAAAAGATCACACATTATCAGACAAGATTTTTTGACTACTCAAAAAATAGGACAAGTAGAGTTTTAGATGCTTTTGACAATATTAAAAACATCAAGGTAAAAAATGAGTATGACTTGTTTAAGGGTAAAATTCTCAACGAGCAACTATTACTAAAAAAGAATACAACGATATATACACTTTTTTACTCCTATTTTGATAGCATAGTTAATTTCATAATAAGTTTAGCACCAGTACTAGTCATATATACATATATAGTTTTCATTAAAAGCAATGCTTTAAGTAGTGCTGAAATTATAATGCTATTTACCTTTATACCTATGTTCTTGTATAGTTTTTCTAATCTATATAATATTTTTAGGGATTATTTTGAATGCAAACCATATCTACTTACTTATAAGGAAATATGTGATTTAAATACTGAGTTGACAGGTAATCGAATAATTGAAAAATTTGAACTTTTACAGACAAAAAATTTGACCGTTCAACTTGATAATATGAGGGAGCTAAAAATACCTGATATGATAGTGGAAAAAGGGGAAAAAGTTCTGATAATAGGAAGAAGCGGAATAGGTAAATCTTCATTTTTTAATATCCTATTGGGTTTCACAAAAAACTACAAAGGAACTATTTCTGTAAATGACGTTGATTTGAAAGAATATGATATCAAGTCAATAAGAAATGTGTTCGGAATATCATTTCAAAACAATGACTTATTTTCACTTAGTCTAGAAGATAATATTACCTTGGGTGGCAAAGTAGAATTTGAAAGTTTTGAAAGTATTCTAGATTTATGCCAATTAGACAAGCTGAAAAATAACTCTAATTCTGTTATCAACAAGAACGAGCTATCAGGTGGTGAGAAATCAAGAATAAGTTTGGCGCAAAACCTCATAAGAAATCCTGATGTTATCCTTATTGATGAGTCTTTTTCCAGTTTAGATGAGTACAATGTAGATTTGATTATGCAGGGAATTTTAAAAAAATATAAGGAGTCTACTATTATTTGCATAAGTCATAATTTATCCTTAGAAAAATACTTCGATAGAACTATAAATTTTGAAGAAGGGGGTGTATCTGTTGAAAAATGCTAGAATTTATCTTAAAAACAATATCATAAACAATATACTCTTATTTTTAGTAACTGTTTCTGTAGGGGTACTTTCAGTAAAAAACATTTCATTAATAGAAAACATCTTAGACAAAGGTATATTAGCAGCAAATAGTTCAGAATTGAATAGGGATATGATTTTATTTCTAATAGCATCAATATCATTAATCCTATTAAATATTGCATTGCCAGTACTAAAAACCGCTACTTACTGGAAAGGGTGTACCAATTTCATTGATGAAACAATATCGAAGGTGTTTTCAGCAGATTATGTCCAAATGTTCCTTAAAAAAGATTCAAGCAAATTGTGGACAGATATTAATCTTAGTACCTCATATATATGTATGTATTATGATGCTTTCATTAATATTATATATCGTGTAATAAAAATATTAATTTATTTTACAGTCTTAATCTCTATAGATTTATACGCAAGCCTCATAATACTGATTGTTTTCATTATAAACATATTTATAATAAACAAAATAAAGAAAAAGGTCCAATACTATCAGCAACAATTTTTACTTGCTTCTCAAAATTTAAGTTCTTCAATTGTTGAGTATATAAAACTGATTAGAAATATAAAGGCAAAAAATAAAGAAGAGTACTTCATTGCAAAGATTGAAGAAAATCAAAATAGGCTTAATGATAACATAATAAAAGATAGTTTAATAAAGAACATATCTAGTAATTTGGTTAACTTCATTTCTAACATTACTCCAATTATTGCTGTTACTGTGATAATCAGTATCTCAGGACATAGCTTTACTTCAGTGGGGAATATTGTATCAGTGTATTTATACATTCCTATAATTTTAGGGACATTGCAGGATATTCATTCTCTGATACTCCAAATGATGTCCTCAAAGCCTTATATGGAAAGTTTAAGTGATTTGTATGAAATTGAATCTGAAGAGTTAGGTTCTGTTCCGATAACAGATTTTCAAAAACTTAAAATCAAAGATCTGATTGTAACTCTTGATGGCAATACTACAATAAAATTTGAAGATATGATTGTCAATAAAGGAGATAAGATATTAATAAGTGGAGCTAGTGGTTGTGGCAAATCTACATTCTTCAATATACTTTGTGGACTCATTAAGAACTATGAAGGAACTATCGAAATAAACGATATTGATTTTAAGATGCTAAATTTAACAGATTTGAGAAAAGTCATTGGGATTACATTTCAAGATAATCGAGTTTTCAATCTATCTTTCGAAGAAGCTATTAAGTTAAGTACTGATAGTCCCATTGATGATGTTGTGAAGATATGTGAAATTCAAGATATATATGAGCACAATAAGACAGGTTGTGTTAGCAATGACAAACTCTCTGGTGGAGAAAAGTCAAGAATAAATCTAGCTCAAAGTTTGATTAGAGAACCAAAAGTATTACTTATTGATGAATCCCTCTCAGCCTTGGATGAAGAAATGGAAATAAGAATCTTGAATAATATAGTTAACAGATTTAAAGATATTACAATTATTCTTATCAGTCATAGAAAGACATCAAAAGGTTTTTTTGACAAAAAGATTTCATTTACTATTCAGTGACTTAGCTAGTTGCAAAAGATGTTACATATTAGTATAATAACTTCCTGTGCTTCATATAAGGAACCAAAAAAATATTCGATTTTGTCATAAATGATTTTGATTTAGGTTAATTCTATTATGAAAAAGGTGGTAAATATGTTAACGCTTAAAGAAGTGTCTAAAATTCTTGGAGTAGGTACAAAAACAGTGACTGAGTGGGCTGACAAAGGAAGAATTGAGTTCATATCTGTTAATGGTGAATATTACTTCACGAGAGATTCTATAGATTCCTTTATTTCAGAGACAGGTATTCAACTAATTAAGCCTATGGGTACCGATTTGGAATCCCTAAATGCCATAATGAAACATCTTGAGAATGAAGGTGTTGAAGAAATAATGAATACGTATTATGAAGAAAAGAATGTCCTAACTCCTGAAGAGATAGAAAATATAGTAAAAGAAGAACAGAAAAAATAGGATTTGATGAAAGTGTTAGAATACAAATTGGGACAGTTAAAGCTATTGACTAAGTAAGAATTAAATAATTTTAATAAAAACCTATCTTTTTTAACCCAAGTTAAGCTTGGGTTTTACTTTATCCTTTATTTCTGGTAGTATTAGAGTGTACTTAAATTGGGTATACTCTAAACTAAAATAAAGGAGAGTTATTAATGGAAGAAAATAAAGTATTAGCAATAGTCAATGGTAAGGAAATTACAGAAAATGATGTAGAAGCATTTATTCAGAGTCTTCAACCTCAAGTAGCAGCACAGTTTGGTGGTGAAGAAGGTAAGAAAAAGCTTTTGCAGGAGCTTGTGAATCAAGAATTATTCTATCTTGATGCTATTGATAATAATCTTGATAAAGAAGAAGCCTTTATTACTGAACTTGAACGTATAAAGGTAAATTTACTTAAACAGTATTCGGTAGCTAAAATATTAAACAGTGTAACTGCTACTGAGGATGAAATAAAAGATTATTACGAAAAATTCAAAGATACATTTAAGAAGCCTGAAAGTGTAAAGGCTAGCCATATATTAGTTGATGATGAGGATACAGCTTTGAACATAATAAAAGAAATAAAAGAAGGATTATCCTTTGCAGAGGCTGCAAAAGAATATTCTAAATGTCCTTCAAGCACTAATGGTGGAGATCTAGGATATTTTACTAGAGGAAAAATGGTTCCTGAGTTCGAGAAGTCAGCATTTGAATTGAGTAAAGATGAAATTAGCAATCCTGTTAAAACTCAATTTGGATATCATATTATTCATGTAACTGACAAAAAAGAAGAATCTGAAAGTACAATAGATGAAGTAAGAGATGAACTTGAAAGGCAAATTATCATTGTAAAGCAAAACGCTGCTTATACCAATAAAGCTACAGAACTATTGAATAAATATGAAGTAAAAATGCAATAGTAAGTGAATAATGGGGAGTTCCAAGGCCATTAAAAAGCTATTATTGACACAAGTAATTTTTTAGTGGCTAGGAGTTCCTCCTAATTATTATAGGAGGAATTTTTATGGAAGAGAGAAACTATTATAGAGTATATTCTGACTATCTAAAAAACAAATATGGAACAAAAGTTTATAAATTACCTATAAATCTACCTCTTACATGCCCAAATAGGGACGGTTGTGTTGGATATGGAGGATGCATTTTCTGTGGAGAAGAAGGTGCAGGTTATGAAAATCTTTCTAATACCATATCAGTTAGAGATCAACTTTTAGAAAATAAAGAATATATAAGAAAAAAATATAAAGCTGAGAAGTTTATAGCTTACTTTCAAAATTTTTCAAATACATATATGGGATTAGAGACTTTTAAAAAATATATCAAAGATGCAATTATGGAAGATATAGTTGAGATAAGTATTTCTACTAGACCAGACTGTATATCAGATTCGTATCTAGAGTTTCTTTCTCATATTAAAGAAGAATATGAAATTAATATTAGCTTTGAGCTAGGATTACAAACAGTAAATTATCATACATTAAAGAAAATAAATAGGGGACATTCCCTTGCAGAATTTATAGATAGTATGATAAGAATAAAACCTCATAGTTTTGACGTATGTGCCCATGTTATATTAGACTTGCCTTGGGATAATATTGAGGATGCTATTGAATGTGCCAAAATATTATCTGCATTATCAGTGGAGCAGGTAAAGCTACATTCTCTATATATAGTTGAAAATACATTGCTTGAAAGAATGTATAAAAACAGTGAAATTACTATGCTATCAAAGGAAGAGTATATAAATAGAGTAGTTGCTTTTCTTGAATATCTTCACCCTGATACTATAATACAAAGAGTTATTGGAAGAGCACCAGAAGAGAACACTCTTTTTGTTAATTGGAATACAAGTTGGTGGAAAATAAGAGATGAAATACTGGAAAAAATGGAAGAGATGAAAACATATCAAGGGAAAAAATGTGACTATCTCAATGGAAAGGCTCTAAAGAAATTTAATAAGTAGCAAAGCTTAATATTCTAACGAAGCAAGAAAGAGGATTACACATTAGGTCATTCTGAAGCGAAGCTGAAGAATTTTCATATTTATATACAAAGTTGTGGAGGAATAGCAATCTATGAGAAGAAGAAAAAAACCAGGAGCCAAAGATGAACTGCTAAAATTTGAGAACTTGCTAATATTAAGTCCAGAGGAGAACAAAGGAAAGTGGAAGGATATTTCCAATAATAAGAAAATTCATGTTGAGCTTGGAACTGGTAGAGGGCAATTTATAAACACTCTTGCAGAGATGCATAGAGATATATTTTTTATAGGGATAGAAATTAAAGAAGAAATTCTTTTGGATGCAGTTAAAAAATCATTAGATAATGGACTAAATAATATAAAATATTTATGGCATGATATTAATAATATAGATACTATTTTTGACGAAGATGAAGTAGAACGTATCTATATTAACTTTTGCGACCCTTGGCCAAAGAAGAGACATAGTAAAAGAAGGCTGACACATAGAGAATTTCTAGATAAGTATAGAAAAATTTTAAGCCAGAATGGTGAGATACATTTTAAAACTGATGGAGAGGAGCTATTTGAATTTTCTCTAAATGAAATGTTAGATACAGAATATATAGTGAGAGATGTATCCTTAAACCTTTATAGAGATGAAAGTATTGACACAATAAAAACTGAATATGAAGAAAAATTCATTAGTCAAGGAAAAAGCATATATAGGTTAGTTGCAAAAAATAATAAATAGGCAGAAAAATTTCTGCCCATTAATATTATTATTTTAATGCAGGAGTAAAGGTAGCGCAATCTGTTTCATCAGTTGAGGTTGCATTTCTTGGTTGTATTTCTATACTTGCAGCTGTGCAATTGTCACCTTCTGCATGGTAATAGCAAGTATTGACTACACATTTAACTCCACTTAGATTTCTATCTGTTTTTTCGATACGCATTATATACCTCCTTAAATTAGTATTACCTCAATCATTATTTTGTGAAAATACAATGGAAATATTCATATATTGAATATTTTAAACAAAATAGTTGAAAAATAAATAAAAAAACTGTATTATATCTATTATGGGGAGTTAACTCAGCTGGTAGAGTATCACCTTGACATGGTGGAAGTCGTAGGTTCGAGTCCTATACTCCCCACCAAATAAACAAACTGTAGACGGATATGTGGCACTCCTGAGTAGAGTGCTTTTTTCGTATTTAAATATAAATATTGGGGTGAAAATAATGAAGCTACCTTTGGCTTTTACAGAAAGAATGGAGAAGCTTTTAGATGACGAATATGGTGAATTCGTATCTACCTATGACTATGAGCATTATAAAGGCATTAGGATAAACACTTTAAAAATACCAGTAGATGAATATTTGAAAATTACGCCCTTCAAGCTTAAGCCTATACCTTGGGTTAAAGAAGGCTTTTACTATATGGATGACGAACAAGATAGACCTGGTAAGCACCCACATTATCATTGTGGCCTATATTATATACAAGAGCCAAGTGCCATGATACCAGTAGAAGTATTAGCTCCTGTGCCTGGAGATAAGGTACTGGATATAAGTGCAGCTCCAGGAGGAAAATCTACCCAAATCGGAGCTAAACTTCAAGGTGAAGGAGTTATAGTCGCAAACGATATTAGTCCTAAGCGTACAAAAGCATTAGTTAAAAATATTGAAATTTTTGGGATTAAAAACTTTATAGTAACTAATGAAGAGCCTAAAAAGCTAGCAACGAAGTTTGTAGAGTATTTTGATAAGATTTTAGTAGATGCACCATGTTCAGGAGAAGGAATGTTTAGAAGAGATCCAAAGGCTACTAAAAGCTGGAATGAGTTCTCTGTCCATGAATGTTGCAATATGCAGAAAGATATTTTACAGTGGATACCAAAACTGCTAAAGCCAGGCGGTAGACTTGTTTACTCTACTTGCACTTTTTCACCAGAGGAGAACGAAGGGACAATAGATTGGTTTTTAAAAGAGTTCCCTGAGTTTGAAATAGAAGCTATTGAAGGCATAGAAGGATTAGATAGAGGAAGACCAGAATGGATAGGAGCTAGTAGCCAATTAACTAAGGCTGGAAGGGCATGGCCTCATAAAATCAATGGTGAAGGACATTTTGTTGCAAGTCTTAGAAAAAAAGACAACTCCATATTAAGTTCTTTTAAACCATTTGTGCTAAATAATAAGGAGCTAGATGAATTCTATAAATTTACAGAAGAAAACTTAAAGATAGATTTTAAAGAGAGATTACACAGAGTTGGAAATAGATTGTATGCTATTCCGCAGGATATACCTGAACTTAGAGGTATTAATGTTGTAAACACAGGCTTATACATAGGAGAGTTTTTAAAAAATAGGTTTGAGCCTAGTCAAGCTCTTGCAATGGCGTTGGAAAAGGAAGACGTGACTAATTATGTAGATATACCAAGTGAAAGTATTGATGCAATCAAATACCTAAAGGGAGAGACTCTATTATTAGAAGGAGAAAAGGGCTGGAATCTAGTATGTATAGATGGATATCCAGTAGGTTGGGGCAAGCAAATCCAAGGTAGCCTTAAAAACTATTATAGAAGTCAGTGGAGAATGTTATAGACTTTATTTAAGGAGTGATCCTATGCAAAAGAAAGAGAGATTAGATAAGATTCTTTCAAATTTAGGCTATGGAAGTCGAAAAGATGTCAAGGGCTTGGTTAAATCTGGTAGCATAGAAGTCGATGGAAAGATAGTTAAAGACGGCTCTCTTAAGATAGACCCATATAGTTCAGTGCTTAAGATAAAAGGTGAAGTAGTAGAGTATAGGGAATTTATATATTTAATGATGAATAAACCCCAAGGTGTGATTTCTTCTACAGATGATTTTAGAGATAAAACAATAATTGATTTGATTTCAGACCAGTATAAGGTGTTTAACCCCTTTCCTGTAGGTAGACTAGATAAGGACACTGAAGGACTTATGGTTCTGACAAATGATGGACAGCTATCTCATCGTGTTTTATCTCCTAAAAAGCATGTTGAAAAGCTATATTACGCTGAGGTAGAAGGGGTAGTTACTGAGGAGGACAAAAAATTATTTAGTGAAGGGGTTATTCTTGATGATGGATATAAGACTCTTCCAGCTAAACTTGAGATTATTGCTTCAGATAGTATTTCCAAGATATATTTAACTATTAAAGAAGGGAAGTTTCATCAAGTAAAAAGAATGTTTTTATCAGTTGGTAAAAGAGTTATTTATTTAAAGAGAATGGCAATTGGCGGTTTAAGACTTGATGAAAGCTTGGGGCTTGGAGAGTATAGAGAGTTGACAAATGAAGAAATATTGCTACTTGAAAAAAAGGGATTATCAAAGTAGTTTCTTTTTGCCATGGAAGATTTTAATATTTATGGTATAATAGAATAAGTGAATACAAGATTAGATAGGGTGTTATTATTGAAACATTTTAAAAGACAGAGTATTTTTGACAGATTTTTTGAACATAGAGACTCTTTGATAATTCAGTATAAAAACGGAGATATAACAAAAAGAGAATTTTTAGAAGGGAACTTTGATTTTGTTCAAAAGATTAAGCTTAAGCCCTTTTCTAAGGTTGACAGCTATGAAAAGGGAATATATAATTATCAATACTATAATGTACTAGCAAAATATTATAACATGCTTGCAGCAGATATTAAAGATGACATTAACTTTGCTAGGCAATATAAATCCTGTAGATATAAGGCAAACTATTATTATAATGAAAAAGATAAGGCTACACTGCAATTATTGAGGTTTTTAGAGTTCAAAAATATTGAGGCTTATTTTATTAAGGTAGAATCTGAATACTTAAAGGATAAGTTGTATGAAATTGTACTAAAGGATTATGAATTTGCAATATTTCACTCTAAAAGCAATTGGCTACTGAGAATTTTGAGAGAAGAAGGGGTTTTTATCGAAAAGAAAAAGGTATCTCTTATAGATGGATATATTAATGAAAAATACTAGAATTTATAGTTATTCTTATAGTGAGAATAGATAGGTTTGAGATAACATCAAACCTATCTATTTTTTTGGGCTATAGTATATTTATAACTAGTGAGAAGAATTTTTTATTTAGAAATTGGGAACTATTTTTATAAGGCAGGTGATGGTCTTGATTTCTAAAAAAGTACAGGAAAATAAAGAAAAAACAACCATGCTATTTAACAATTCAAGTGATTTAGTATTATTTGAGTTTAGAACTTTGTCAGATATTAGGATATTAGTAGCTTATATAGATGGTCTCATAGATAAAAATAGCTTAAATGAATATATAATAAAGCCTTTAATACAAAACCTAACTCATCCTCAGGACATTAGGTCGACAGTTTTTATTTCTGAAGTCAAAGAAGTATCTAACATAGAAGAATTAATCAGTCCTATGACCGAAGGGTATGTAGCAGTTTTCATAGGGGGATTAGAAGTATGCTTTTTATACAACACTAGTCATAGGGATAGAAGAACAGTAGAACAGCCAGATTCAGAGCAGGTAGTAAAAGGTCCTAAAGAAGGATTCATTGAAGATATAAGTGTAAATAAAGCTCTTATTAGACGTAAAATAAAAAACAATAATTTGATTTTTGAAGACTATACCCTAGGGATTCAAACGAATACAAAAATTTCCTTAGTTTATATAAATGGCATAGTAAAACAACCCATATTAGAAGAGGTAAGAAGAAGAATAAAGAAAATCCAAATTGATGGAGTACTAGATGTTGGGTACATAGAAGAGCATATAGAAGACTCACCAAAGTCTTTAATAAGTACTATTGGATATACTGAGAAGCCTGATGTGGCAGTTGCTAAAATACTAGAAGGTAGAATAGGGATTTTATGTGATGGAACACCAAATGTTTTGACTGTACCTAAACTGTTTATTGAAAACCTACAGACAGCAGAGGACTATTATGTAAAACCACAATATGCAACCTTCCTTAGGGTTATTAGGATTACTTCACTTTTCATATCAATATTTTTAATAGGGACTTTTATAGCTTTGCAAAGTTTTCACCAAGAAATGATACCTACAAAGCTCTTAGTATCTATGGCTGGGCAAAGAGAAGGAGTGCCATTTACCTCTTTTCTAGAGGCACTCTTAATGATTATATTTTTTGAATTAATTAAAGAATCAGGACTTAGATTGCCTAAAAATATAGGCTCAGCAGTCAGTGTAGTAAGTGCTTTAATTTTAGGGCAATCAGCTGTAGATGCTGGAATAGTAAGTCCAATTATGATAATTATAGTTGCTATTTCAGGGATATGTGAGTTTATAGTACCTTCACTAAGAGAGATAATATCTATATATAGACTTATATCACTTTTTCTAGGGACACTCTTTGGTTTATATGGAATAGCATGTGGAATAACTATACTCGTAGTACACTTTGCTTCATTGAGATCCTTTGGCGTACCTTATCTCTATCCAATTGCACCCTATGACAAGAAAGGGATGAAGGATTTTATTATCAGATTTCCAATGGATAAACTTGACTTAAGACCAAGAAATATTTCATATAAGAAGGCTAGAAAAAGGAATGAGAGAGTATGAAAAAAAGGGTAGTTCTGTTAGTACTATGGATAATGATCATTATAACCGTAACATCATGTACAGAACGTCGAGAATTAGACGACTTAGGGATTGTTATATCTATGGGTCTAGATGTTGAAGATGAAAAAATAATTATGACGCTTGAAATAATCAACCCTACATCCTCTAAACTATCAGCTGGTATGCCTGCACAAAGGAGTTCTATTTTTATTCAAGGAATAGGCAATACAGTATTTGAGGCTGGGAGAAATGTGACATTGGAATTTGATAGAAGAGCATATTTATCACATAACAATGTAATAATTATAGGTGAAGAGCTTGCAAGACGTGGAATTGGCGATATTATTGATTTTTTATCTAGAGACAATGAGCAGAGAGAAACAGCATATTTAGTTGTAGCCAAAGATGCTAAAGCTTATGAGGTCATGGGAATTAATGCAGGGTTAAGTAATTCTTTTGGTGGTTATTTAACAAATATAATAGAGAACTATCAAAGAAATGAAAAAACTAGAAGTCTGACAGTTTTTGAGTTTTTTAGATATTATTATGATCTAAGTACAGGACCTATACTAGGGGTAGTAGAAAAAAAGGAAAAAATTGAGATAAGTAAGGAAACAAATAAGGAAATTTTTCAAGAATCAAAAGATGAGAGCTTAGATAAATATATTCTTGATTTAACTGGTGGAGCAGCATTTGCAAGGGATAAACTACTAGGATATTTTTCGGGAGATGAAATGATAGGGTTCAACTTTATTGTTGATGAATATGAAAAAGGGTTAGTAGTGCTTGAAACTCCTAAAGAACTAAGTGAGGATATTTCTAGCATAGGGAGAGCTAGCGAAAACTTAGTAGTAGAAGTTCTTAGGAGTAAGACAAAAAAAGAAATAGAAATTGTGGATGGGAAAATACATCTTTCTATCAAAGTGAATATCAGAGGATCATTGGGAGAAGCAACTGCAGGTGTTGATGTAGGTAATCCAGAGGTCATAGAGGTTATTGAAAATGCCTGTTCAGAAAGAGTAAAAGAGCTTATAGAAAACACTATGGAAAAAGCTCAGAAAGAATTTCAATACGATAATTTTAGTATTGGAGCATTAATGCATAGAAAGCACCCAGTTGAATGGAGAAAAGTATCTGATGACTGGCATAATGTTTTCACTAAAATTAGTTATACTGTAGATGTTAAAACAGAAATACTAAGGACTGGGCTAATAGATACTCCCGGAAACATAAGAAAAAGGTGAAATTATGAGAATAGAAAAGGTATCATCAAGACAAGTCATATTTTTTATTATTATTAGTAGGGTAACTACTGTTATATCCTTTATGCCAACAATAAACATGCCACCAGCCAATCAAGATATTTGGCTTATGGTAATCATATCCATTTTCTATAGTATAATTTTGCTATCACCAATTGTGTTTCTAACTAATAGGTTTTGTAAATTTAGTATTATTGAATATATGGGAATAATTTTTGGAAAGGGATTAGGTAAAATTTTAGGATTATCATATGGATTATATTTTTTGTATGAAACAGTTTATATGGTAAATGTTCAGGTTCAGGTAATAACTACTACTCTCTTAACAGAGGCATCTAACTTTATTATTACTTCTATAATAATTGTTGTATGTGTTTATATTGCTTCTAAAGGGCTAGAGGTTTACGGAAGAACTTCAGAGCTACTTGGTCCTATTATTATATTTGTTATTTTTATTGTATTAATTTCAGGCTATAGAAACGTTGAGTTAGCTTTATTGTTACCCATATATAAAGACTCTACTTTATTAGAATTAAGTCAAGGGGCTATAGAAATGACTCTTTTATTTAGAGAAGTAGTTGTATTGACTATGATTTGCCCCAATCTTGAAGATAGCACTAAGCTAAATTCTATTTTTTTAAAATCAGTTTTTTTCTCTACAATAATTATAATATTTCCCATAGTTTTTAGTCAGGGGGCATTAGGAGTGGAGCAGGCTAAACATGCTAACTTTCCTTTTTTAACCTATACCAGACTAATAACTGCTCATGGAGTTGCAGAGAGAATAGAGTCTTTTTATGTTGCCGTTTGGATATTTGCAAAGTTCATTAAAGTCACAGGATTTTTATATATTTCAAGTAGATCATTAAGAGAGATATTTGGTAGGGGTGAGGAAAAAACTCTTGTAATTATTACTGGTATTGCAATAGGGATAATAGCATTATATGTAAGCTTGAAAAGCCCTATTTTAGGTTTAGGAAGTTTTTTAGGGGACTTGTCGACTACTCTATCTGCGATTTTTTTAGTCATATTACCTTTGGTAACGCTAATAGTATATTTTTTTAGAAGAAAAACTATAGAAAAAGAAGAAAAACTACAATCGTGGTAGAGAATTTTAGTCTCTACGATTGTAGTTTTCATATTATCTCTATCTTATTTTGCCAATATTTTTATTAACTCCTCTAAGTCAGTACCTTTCTTAATCTTAAATTCACCAGACTTAAGCTTTGTATCTAGTTTAAGCTCCTGTGATTTTATTAAAAAGTCCATTTTATTATCTATTAGCCCCTTCTCTAACAATATATTCGCAATAGCAGGAGGGAACGAACCACTTGGGATTTTAAAGATAACTATTTCATCTGTATCAGGTTTTGAATCTATATCTTCATCATTATTATCTGTATTTTGGTCATTTTCATTGTCAGTATTGTCTCTAGTTTCATCTTGGTTAATGTTATCTTCTTTATCATTGCTGTCCATATTATCGTTGTTATCTGTAATATCATTGTCTTTTTTATCTGAATCTGTATCATTATCTTTTTTATCTGATGTTACATTAACTATAGGAGGTTTGTCATGAGCCTCATCAGTCTTGTCCATATCTTTAGCAAATAATATATCAAGTCTCCATCCTATAACAGCTACAACGCCAACTATTATAACTAATATTAACAGGTAATCTGTGGCATCATATAAAAAGTCTTTTATCTTTTCTACAAAGTTTTTCATTATGTATACCTCCACTATTTAGTACTATTTAAATAATATCACAGATAGTATATGATTTTCAACAATCTTAGATGGCAATATTTGAGAATCCATGCCTAAATATTATTAGTTAAAAAAATTATTTATTTTTATATGTAGTTGGTTATAATGGAATTACCTAATATGTTTCCTACGTAGAGTTTATGACAAAATTGATAAAGGAGAGTTAGCTAAATGAAGGAGATAATTATAGATAGAAATGAGCATGACCAAAGATTAGATAGATTTTTAAAGAAATATTTGCCTAATGCATCCTTAGGCTTCATATATAAGATGCTAAGAAAAAAGAATATTAAACTTAATGGAAGAAAAGCACAACCAGAGGATGTTATCAAGGAAGGAGATATAATACAGCTTTACTTATCTAATGATACAATTGAAAAGTTTGCATTAAAACCTAAGGAAATCAGCAAGGGAAAATCCCTAAATATTATCTATGAGGATAATAACATTGTGCTAATAAACAAACCAAAGGGTATGTTGTCTCATGGAACGGGGAAAAACCATGAAAATAATGTAGTAGATAATTTAATCAGTTATCTCTATGAAAAGAAGGAATATGTACCTAGATTAGAAAAGACATTTACACCTTCAGTATGCAACAGATTAGATAGAAATACTAGTGGACTTATTATTGGAGCTAAAAATTTTACATCACTTAAAGCAATAAATGAAGCTATTAGGAAAGGGCATATAAAAAAATATTATAAGGCTTTAGTAAGAGGAAAATTAGATAAGGAAATGAAGCTTAAAGGTTTTCTAGTAAAAGATGAAGAAGAAAACAAGGTATATATTACCAATAAAAATATGAATGGTTCTAAGGACATACATACAGTGGTAAAACCAATGTGTACTAATGGAAGATATAGCCTAATAGAGATAGATTTAATTACTGGCAGAACACACCAGATTAGAGCTCACCTAGCATCTATAGGTTATCCTATAGTAGGAGACTTAAAGTATGGAGATATGGAGACGAATAAGAAGTTTAAAAATGAATTTGATTTAACAAATCAATACCTGCATGCATATAAGATTGTTTTTAATGGATTAGACGATGAGTTAAACTATCTCAACAATAAGGAGTTTATTGCAGAGCTTGATCATAAGCTTTCAAATATTGAAGAGAAATTGTTTAAAAATCTTTAAAATTACATATCCTAATATAAGAATAATTAGGAGGGATGATTTTGAAGATTAAAGAAATAATGACTAAGAATGTGAAAACAATTAGTGAAGACTGTACTATACAAGAAGCAGCTGAACATATGAAAAGCTTAGATGTAGGTTCTATTCCAGTATGTAATCAATCTAACAAGTTAGTAGGTATGGTTACGGACAGAGACTTGGTTATTAGGGGATTAACCTCTGGTGTAGATTCAAATACTCCTGTCAGTCAAGTGATGTCCACAAATCCAGTTTCAATAAGTCCTGATACTGGTGTTCACGAAGCAGCTAGAATTATGGCTAAAAATCAAATTAGAAGACTTCCTGTAGTTGAAAACAATGAGGTTGTAGGTATAGTGTCTATAGGAGATCTTGCAGTAAGAGATATTTATATAAATGAAGCTGGTGATGCATTATCTAGTATTTCAGAACCTGCTAGTCCAATGATGTAGTATAAGCTCCTGTTTGTCAGGAGCTTATTTTTTAGCAAACACTTGAAGATTAAGCAGCAGATAGTATACAATAGGATTAACTGAAGAAATAAACAATAGGGAGGGTCTTTTTTTGAGTGTTGAAAAGATTAGAGTAATGGTTGAAGGCTATGGGGATATTGATGTAGATAAAAATATAAGTTTGTTAGACTTGTCAAAGAGAATTTTTGAAAATGATTATAAAAAATATCTAGGTGCAATTATCAATAACGAGGTTAGACATTTGGGGTATAGAATTGAAGAAAGCTGTCGTATAACATTTATAGACTTAAATCACAAGGATGGACGCAGAATATATGCAAGAACACTTTCTTTTATTTATGTTAAGGCCTGCAATGACATATTTAAAAATTGCGAAGTCACTATAGAACATTCTCTAAGTAAAGGTATATATTCAGAAATACATAAAGAATCTTTAATTAGTAAAGATGACACCATAAAAATAATGCAAAGAATGAAGGAAATAATTGAGGAAGATTATGAAATAAGCAGAGAAGAAATAGATAAGGAAGAGGCAATTGAAATTTTCACAAGGCAAAATATGCAAGATAAAGTAAGGCTCTTAAATCATGTAGCAAAAACTAGAATTCATATATATAGAATAGGAGACCTATATGATACATATTATGGTTATTTAGCCCCATCAACAGGCTATATTGACGAATTCAATTTAGTATATTATTGTCCTGGCATAGTGCTACAATATCCTATTAAAGAAACTAATCTTCAAATTCCAGACTTTGAAGAGCATCCGAAGCTTTTTAAGATTTTTAGGGAATCAGAGAAGTGGGGAGACATACTTGATATAGGTTATGTAGGAGCACTTAATGATAAAATTAAGAATGAACAGATAAACGAGATAATTAGAATATCAGAAGCACTACATGAAAAAAAGATTGCCAATATAGCTGATAAAATATGTGAAAATGATGCAATCAGAATAATTCTTATAGCAGGACCTTCATCATCTGGTAAAACCACCTTTGCTGAAAGACTAGGCATTCAGCTTAAGGTAAATGGTAAGAAACCCATATCTATTTCTGTAGATGATTATTTTGTAAATAGAGAGGACACTCCTCTTGATGAGCATGGGGAATATGACTTCGAGGCTATAGAAGCAGTAGATTTAGAGCTTTTCAATAGAGATTTATCAAAACTATTAGCAGGTGAGGAAGTTGAAGTTCCTACATTTAACTTTGTGTTAGGGAAAAGGGAGTATAATGGAAAAAAAATCAAAATAGATGAAGAGCATCCGATTATAATTGAGGGAATACACTGTCTAAATAATAGACTTACTGAGTCTATTCCTCAAGAAAATAAATATAAAATCTATATCAGTGCATTAACTCAACTAAATCTAGACTCTCATAATCGAATTCATACTACAGATACAAGACTAATAAGAAGGATGGTTAGAGACTACAAATATAGAGGTTATAGTGCAGAAATGACCTTAGAGCGCTGGGATTCTGTAAGAAGAGGGGAAGAAAAGAATATCTTCCCATATCAGGAAGAGGCAGATGCTATGTTCAATTCATCTCTAGTATATGATTTATCTGTATTAAAAAAGTATGCTGAGCCTTTATTGCGAGAGATTAGTAAAACTAGTTCATACTATAAGGAAAGTAAAAGGTTACTTAGATTTTTGAGCTATTTTATAGACATCAAAGATGAGCAAGCCATTCCTTGCACTTCGATAGTTAGGGAATTTATAGGAGGAAGCTGTTTTTAAAGGGGGTATAAGTTTGAAAGATTTATTAGATGAAATTATTGAAAAAAATAGGTATTTAATAAACAAAGGAAAAGTAGCTAGCTATATACCAGCATTAGGAAGGGCAAACCCTGACCAAATAGGAGTTTGCATAGCAGATATGGAGGGAAATATTTTTGCAGCAGGAGACTATAAGCAGAAATTTACAATACAGAGCATATCGAAGACCATATCCTTAATGCTGGCTATTATGGATAATGGAGCAGAGGAAGTCTTTAGCAAGGTAGGTATGGAACCAACTGGTGATGCTTTTAACTCCATTATTAAACTAGAGACAATTTTACCTTCTAAGCCACTAAACCCTATGATTAATGCTGGAGCTATTGCAGTGGCTTCATTAATAAAGGGAGAAGACCCTGAATCAAAATTTGATAGACTATTAGCTCTTTTTAGGAAGATATGTCATAATGAAGATCTACAAGTTAATGAAGAGGTTTATTTATCAGAAAAGTCAACTGGCAATAGAAATAGAGCTTTAGCATACTTTATGAAGGATGTAGGAGTTATTCATGGGGAAGTAGAAGGTATATTAGATATTTATTTTAAGCAATGCTCAATTGAAGTAGATTGTATAGACATAGCTAAAATAGGATTGTTCTTAGCAAATAATGGTGTAGTTCTAGAGACAGGAGAAAGGGTAGTAGAAGAACAGGTAGCTAAAACTATCAAAACCTTTATGGTAACCTGTGGAATGTATAATGCTTCTGGAGAATTTGCAATAAATGTAGGAATACCTGCTAAGAGTGGAGTTGGTGGGGGGATAATGGCAGCAGTTCCACGTAGAATGGGAATAGGAGTTTTTAGTCCTGCACTTGATGAGAAGGGAAATTCCATAGCAGGTTATGGAGTATTAAAAGATTTATCTAAGGAATTGGACTTGAGTTTCTTTTAGGGTAAGGTACCATTAATCTTAAATCACTCATAAGATATTATATAACAGTTTCTTAGTGGGTGATAAAATGAGTGGAAATATAATGACTAATGACACTGATGAAGATGCTCTAATTTATTTTGAGAATGAGAATGTTTCAGAAGTTGAAGATTTAGAAGAAGGCAGTATTTTTATATTTTATAATTCTAACTTAGTTATGATATTTGATTCTAAAAGGAAGATATGGGTAATTCCATCAGGAAAAAAAGAAAAAAATGAAACTATGGTAGAATGCATAACTAGAGAAACTTTTGAAAGAACTGGTGCTATTTTAGAAATTGTTTTTTTAATAGGATCCTATACTGTCCTAGAAGGTATTACACCCGTAAAGAAAGGTATTTATTTTGGTAAGGCTAGTAGATTTGAACCAAGACTAGAATGGTGTGAAGCAGATTTAGTAAAATTATTTGATGAGCTTCCTCAAGAGGTAGAAGATAAAAAGATGTATGAAATGGTTTTAGATTATATTAAATTAAAAAATTATCTTAATACTAAAAAAGATAATTAAGAGACAAATAAAAAAGCTAGAGCCTATATTGGTTGAGTAAGTTAAGTTGACCAAACTAAGTCTTAGGCTTTAGCTTTTTTTAGTAAGTTTTTGACTAGTAGAATTCCTTGCTTATTTTTATGCTGACATCTTCATCATAAGTAGAGAAACCTAACAAGTAAAATAAAGGACTAAATCTTGTTATTCCTTCTGCTAGCATTATGGAGCCAGCTATTATCATAAGAGTTGATTTTTTTATTATACCTGTACCTAACAAGGTAAATCCGCCGCTTAATCTAAGGGTTGCATCAATATCACCTATATTCTTTTTATCTTTCAAATTAACACCACCTTAGTATTTTATACAAGTAGTTTTCCATAATATTATATTTTGTATTACAGTAAATAAAAATGAAGAGATGATTGATTAAGCATCTCTTGAAAAACTTAGCCCTTCTCTTTTCATACCTACACTTAAAGCAAGGCCTATACAAATCATATTCGAAAGCATAAATGTACCACCGTAGCTTATAAATGGTAGAGGTATACCAGTAACAGGCATTAATCGCATAGTCATACCAATATTTTCTAGTATATGGAACAACATCATGGCAGCAATACCTACAACCATAACAGAACCACATATGTCCTTAGAGTTTCTAGCTATTTTAATTAATCTAAATAGCAAAAGAAAATATAAAACAATTAGCAATAATCCTCCTATTAACCCAAGCTCCTCGCCAATAACTGAAAAAATGAAATCAGTATGCTTTTCAGGCAAGAAACCAAATTGAGTATAGTTTCCATTATAGAGTCCCATTCCAAAGACTTTTCCAGAGCCTATGGCAATTTCAGACTGGATAACCTGATATCCTGACCCCATAGCATCACGAGTTGGGTCAAGAAAGTCGAAGATTCTATTTTTTTGATAAGGATCTAAGGAAAACCACAAAATAGGAAGACTTACAATGCCTGCTATTGTTGCATAAAGTATATATTTCCAATCTAGACCAGCTACAAACAACATAACGAAAATAAAGAAAACAAACACAATAGCTGTTCCAAAATCAGGCTGCATTAAGATCAATCCTACTGGTATAAAGGCAAATATAAGGATTTTAATAAGGGTAAAAAATTGATTCAATTTTTCATGATTTTTTTCAATAAATTTTGCTAACGAAATAATTATCCCTATCTTTACGAATTCAGAAGGTTGAAAGCGAACAGGGCCTAATATAAGCCAGCTTTGAGCACCTTTTGCTTTATCTCCCATAACCAGAACTGCTACAAGCAATATATTAGATATAACATAAATAGGCATATAGAACTTGCTAAATGTGTCATAATCTATAAAGATTATTATCATTATGGAAACTAGTCCTAGGATAAAGGCAATTCCTTGGGTTTTCAAATATCCCATACTACCTTCTCCTGCAGTTGCACTAGAAAGTACAACTAGACCATATATACACAATACTATTACAGTAAAAAAGAGTGTGAAGTCAAATCTTTTCCATAATCCTTTTCGTTTGTTCGACATGAAAAAATAACCCTTTCTTTTAATATAATGGACACTATGATTATATCATACCTCTAATATAAATCACAACGTAAACTCGGAGTAAATGTTTTTAGGAAGACTCTTTGGTTCATATCTGCCTGTGGAACTAATATACTTATATTCATCACAAATACTTTTTTTATTTTCTATAATATAATTTAAAACGTTTATAAATACATCAATTTCTTGAGTTGTATTATACATACCAAAGCTTACTCTCACTAGACCAGGAACATTCTTAAGTCTTCCAAATATCATATCTTGTTGTATTTTACGAATCTCCGAAGGTGACAAATTTAGTAGTCTATGAATATAAGGGTGAGCACAAAAACAGCCATTTCTTACTCCTATACCGCCTTCATAAGCAAGTAAGCATGCTAGGAGTGAATGATGAAAATCTACTACATCAAAGGATATAACACTTGTCATATTGGGGATTAGGGATTCTTTAGTGTTTGAATAGATTTTAACTTCTGGTATCTTAGTTAATTTTTCTAGAAAATACTTAGTAAGCTTTATTTCATGCTCTACAATTTTATCTATTCCTATTTCGTTTATAGCTTTAATAGCTTCAGCTAATGCAACTGCTCCCACTATATTAGGAGAGCCAGCCTCTTCTCTTTCAGGAGGACCAGCGTAATAAATATTGCTTTGAGAAACGCTTATTATGGTTCCTCCTCCTGTATATTCAGGCTCTCCACTTTGAAAAGTTGATTTGGGTCCTACTAGAACTCCAATTCCAAAAGGAGCATATATTTTATGGCCAGATAATACAACAAAATCTAAATAATCATCAGAACTTTTACCACTCATATTTATACTACGATGTGGTGCAAGCTGAGCAGCATCTACCAGTATCTTTGCTCCATATCTATGGCTTAAAGATGCAATATAATGTATGTCAGTTATATATCCGGTGACATTTGAACAGCCAGTAACAGCTACTAGCTTTACTTTCCCTTTATTGGAAGTTAATTTTTTTTCTAAGTCATCTAAATCTAAACTGCCATCTTCAAGTACATCTACAAATAAGGTTTTGCACTTATTTCTCCAAGGCAAGTCATTTGAATGATGCTCCATAAGTGAACTAATAACTACGTCATTTTTGTTTAAGTGTAGCCTATAAGATAACTTATTTATAGCTTCAGTAGAGTTTTTTACATATATGACTACATTTTTTTTAAAATCAGCGTTTAAAAAGTCTGCAACGATTTTTCTAGAATCATCATATGTACGTGTGGATATTACTGACTTGTACCCAGTTCCCCTATGAATACTTGAGTACCATTCTAAAAACTCATTTACCTTCTCTAATACAGGTACTAAGGTTGGAGTACTAGCAGCATTGTCAAAGTAAATATAGTTTGTTTTTTTACCATTTCTAAGCATTACTTTTTTATCTATACCAACAATATTTTTTCTAATATTATCTATAGAAAGTCTATTTTTAAAGAGCATAGCTGGTCCTCCTAAATATTTAATAGTGGTTACAATATTAAAATATGTTATTTATTATACTATTGACACTACTAAAATTAATGGAGGTGGTTGTTAGTGAGTAATGGAGGGTATAATAGTCTTTAGTAGCGAACGAAACTTAAATAAAATACACACTCACGGTTTCGGACATGAAAAATTCTATAGCTCATTCCGATGAAAAATCCTACAACTTGCAAACTCGCTACACTCAAACAGTGCAAGTTGCTTAACGGATTTTTCATCTACATTCGCTAAGAATTATAATCATGTCCTGCAAATGTTCGCTTAGTATTTTATTTAAGTTTCTTAGTATCAGAGATGAAGATTAAGGAGTGATTACATGCACATAGGTTGTCATCTATCTATATCTCAAGGCTTCACAAAGGCTGGAGAAGTTGCTGTGAGTATAGGTGCTAATACATTTCAGTTTTTCACTAGAAATCCTAGAGGAGGAAATGCAAAAGCACTCGATACAGAAGATATAGAAGGGTTAAAAAGAATAATGGAAGATTATGATTTTGGACCGATTTTAGCTCATGCTCCTTATACACTAAATATGGCCTCCTATAAAGAGGATACATGGAATTTTGCAAAGATGGCATTCAAAGATGACTTACAAAGGCTGGAAACTATTCCTTGTTCATTATATAATTTTCACCCCGGAAGTCATACAGGGAAAGGGGTAGAATATGGCATAGAGAGAATTGCAACTGTGTTAAATGGAATAATCACTGGTAATGAAAGTACAATAATCTTATTAGAAGGTATGTCAGGAAAGGGGACTGAAATAGGCAGTACCTTTGAAGAGTTAAGAGCTATTATAGATAGGGTAAAACATTCTGAATTGATGGGAGTGTGCTTAGATACTTGTCATTTGTACTCAGCTGGCTATGATATTGTAAATGACTTAGATGGTGTTCTTGAAAGCTTTGATAAAATAATAGGTATAGATAAGCTAAAGGCAATACATTTAAATGATAGTATGACTGAGTTTGGGAGCAACAAAGACAGACATGCAGGAATAGGTGAAGGAACAATAGGACTAGAGGCTATAATAAACATTATAAAACATCCTCAACTTAAAGACTTGCCATTTTTCTTAGAGACTCCATATGAACCTGAGGGACATAAGAAAGAAATAGAAACTATAAAGGATGTACTGAAAAGCTGTTAGAATAATGTTATGTAGAAGTACCGAGTATCATTAATATTAGAAAATGATGACTTGTACTTCTTTTTTCTTTACATTTTAATTTTTAAGTATTATTTAACCTGTCTATGAATAATAATTTAAAAAGATTTCTGTATATATAACTGCAATGATATAAAAAAGCAAAAAATAGCAATAATACTAATTATACAGTATCTTTAGAAATTATTTGCATAGATAGGAAGTGTGAAAATGAAAAAGAACTATTTTCATAGTATAATTAAAGTAAGCAGAGTATTGATAATATTATTTTCCTTGGCCATACTTATAGAAAACTATATATTGGGTATTACTATAGTGAGCGGGGAATCCATGATGAATACTATTGAAGATAATGATAGAATATTAGTAAATAAGATATCCTACTTTTTTGAAAAACCATTGAGAGGTGATGTAGTTATATTTAATCCTCCAATAGAAGGCAGAGAGCATGAGCTTTTTATTAAGAGAGTTATTGCAGTAGCTGGAGATTATTTTGAAATAAGTGACAGCACACTCTACATAAATGGTATAGCTGTTTATGAGGAATATATTAATAATAACAATTCTAGTAATAAGGAATTTAAGCTTTTAAAAGGAAGAGTTCCAGAAGGGCATGTTTTTCTATTAGGAGATAACAGAGATAATAGTAATGATAGTAGGGTATTCGGATTTGTACCAATTAAAAGTATTAAAGGTAAGGCAATAACAAAGCTCTGGCCCGTGGGCGGATTCAAGAGCCTAGCAGTAAGCTATGAAGACAAATTAAATAAGTGAGGACGAATAGCATGGATTTAAAAGAATACATTATAAATAAGTCTAAGAAGTTAGGTATCGATATAATAGGATTTACAAAAACAGAAAAGTTAAATGATATGGCTAAATTCTTAAGAGATAGAGAAGAAAAAGGATATGATACAGAATTTGAAGAAAAAGATGTTGTTTTAAGAACTAATCCTTTAATTTTGATGCCTGACAGTAGGACAATCATAGCTATTGGTCTTTCATATAATGTTGAATATAAAATGATTTCCTCCAAAGACATAAAATGGCAGGGGGTACTATCTAAATCCTCATGGGGAGAAGATTACCATAAAGTCTTGAGAAGTAAAATGGAGATGTTGGTAAAGGAAATCAGTAAAGTAGTAGACTTCAAATATACTGTTTGTGTAGATACCTCTCCATTAATAGATAGACAAATTGCCATGAGAGCTGGAATTGGCTGGTATGGGAAAAATTGCTCAATAATAAATGATGATTTTGGTTCATTTATTTTTTTAGGATATATTTTAACAGATTTAGAGTTAGAAGAGGATAATAGAGTAGAAGAAAAATGTGGAGATTGTAGACTATGTATAGATGCCTGTCCAGGAGGAGCCATAGAAGAAGGATACATTATAAATACTAAGAGATGTATTTCTTATTTAACTCAGACTAAGGATAGGGTACCTTATGACTTAAGAGAAAAGATGGGGGTAAAGATTTATGGTTGCGATACTTGCCAGCAGGTATGTCCTAAAAACCAAAATATACAGAAAGGCAATAGTGAGGAATTCATACCCAAAACGACAAATGGAGTTGTTAATATAGAAGAAATAATGACTATTTCTAATAAGGAGTTTAAAGGAAAATACGGAACCATGTCAGGAGCTTGGAGAGGTAAAAATGTTCTAAAAAGAAACGCCATTATTGCTTTAGCCAATATTGGAGACAAAAGCTGTATGGAATTACTTAAGGATGCATTAAATGATGAGAGTCCAATGATTAGAGAATATGCAGCTTGGGCAATAATTAAAATTGACGAAGAAAGAGGAATAGAGTTAGTACAGGAAAGAATTTTAAAAGAAAAAGACATAGATATCGCAGAAGAGATGAAAAGACTAATTGAATTACAGAGAAATAGCAATCAAAAAATACTTGTTAAAAAAAAGACTTAAATGAAGGATATTTGAGTTTTGTGTAGTAATTTTATTTTATATGTAGTTAATTGTATCAAAAAATTATGAAAGAAATATTAGGCAAACGCTTACAGAAAGCATGAGCATGTATTTCAACCTAATTTTTTAAAAATCATAATATTTGGGAGGGGTTAAGATGAGTAATGTTCATGAATTAGGATTTTTAAAAGAAAAAATACAAGAGTTAAAGGATCAAGGCGTTTATAGAAAACTGCCTATTTTAGAAGGAGCTAACGAAGCAGAAGTTATTTTAAATGGCAAAAAAGTAATAAATCTTTCATCAAATAACTATTTAGGATTTGCCAACCACCCTAGACTAAAAAAAGCATCAATAGAAGCAATAGAAAAATATGGTGCTGGTGCAGGAGCTGTAAGAACAATTATAGGAAATATGACTATTCATGAAGAACTAGAAGAATTATTAGCAAAATTTAAAAGAGAAGAAGCAGCGATGGTATACCAATCAGGCTTTAATTGTAATGCAGGTACTATACAAGCTGTTACAGAAAAGGGCGATATCATAATTTCAGATGAGTTAAACCATGCTAGTATAATAGATGGTACAAGACTAAGTAGAGCAGATAGAGCTATATATAAGCACTCAGATATGGATAGTTTAGAGCAAGTATTAAAAGAAAGCAGAGACAAATATAGAAACATACTAATTATCACTGATGGTGTATTTAGTATGGATGGAGATATAGCAAAGCTCCCAGAAATAGTTGAATTAGCTGAGAAGTATGAGGCTATGACTTATGTTGATGATGCTCATGGCTCAGGTGTTCTTGGTGAAAGTGGAAGAGGAACAGTTGACCATTTTGGACTTCATGGTAGAGTTGATTTTACTATTGGAACTCTTTCTAAGGCTATAGGGGTAGTAGGCGGATATGTGGCAGGTAGCAAAACTATGCAAGAATGGCTAAACCACAGAGGAAGACCGATATTATTCAGTACTTCATTAACACCAGCATCAGTAGGAGCAATTATTGAAGCTATTACTATGCTAATGGAAACAACAGAATACACAGATAGACTTTGGAAAAATGCAAAATACTTTAAAGAAAAACTTGGTGCTTTAGGCTTCAATACTGGAAAGAGTGAAACTCCAATAACTCCAGTTATTATTGGAGACGAAGCAAAAACCATGGAATTTAGTAGAAAACTATTTGATAACGGTGTGTTTGTTTCAGGTATTGTATTCCCGACTGTACCAAGGGGAACAGGAAGAGTAAGATGTATGGTTACAGCTGCTCATACAGAGGAGCAATTAGATAGAGCAGTAGCAGTTTTTGAAAAAGTTGGAAAGGAAATGAATATAATTTAATTCTAGAGATGTAGGGTAACCTGCATCTCTATTTCCATAATTGTGATTCAAACAGCAATAATTGGATATCTATAAAATGTGGGCTTCTACTTATTGTGATATTAAAAAGTCAGGGGGATATACATGAAATATACAAAGATAATTGAAGGAATAAGGACTATAAGAGATTATAAAAAAGAGGAAGTGCCAAATAACTTAATTGAGGAAATAATAGATATAAAAGAAGATATTTTAACAGGTAGAAGAGATGACCTATTGATTACATTCATTAAAGACGGACAAAATATTTACAGCAATCTAATAGGAAAGGCTGGATATTTTGGGAAGATGATAGAAGCGCCTCATTATATACTCATTTCATCAAGACAGTTTGAAGGATATGTAGAAAATAGTGCTTATGTAATGGAAAATATAAGACTAAGAGCATGGGATAAAGGACTTGGAACTTGTTGGCTAAGCATTGAGGATGAAAAAGAATTATGTAGAATTTTGAATATTAATGAAGAGTTTATCCCTATTTCCTTAATTGCTATTGGCTACCAATATAAAGGCATCTTTAAAACAGATACATCTTCAAAAAGTAGTAGAATTGGAGTAGAAGAGCTAATATACTATAACCAGTGGGATAAGCCATGTACTACTGATATACTAGAAACAAGAGGTATTATGAATATACTTTACTATACAAGATTAGCTCCTTCTTGGGGAAATCTTCAGCCTTGGAGGTTCATACTAGACAATGACAAAATCATATTAGTTATAATGGACAAAGACTTCCAACAGAAACTTGATGCTGGTATCATAATGCTGTATTTCGAAAAAGTAGCACAGGAAGAAGGATTACTTGGAAAGTGGAAATTTGATATTATTCATACAGGCAAGTACAATATACCTGAAGGATATAAAGCAATAGCATATTTTGAAATATAGCTAATTAAATATAGTAAAAAGGTACTAAACCCTATTAAACTTAGTCTAAAGTTGTAGGGTTTTTCTTTTAACCAATAGAAAAACTCTAATTTAGCGGCTTTGATACGAGAGGGTTTATCTCAATGAATCTCAATAAAAATTTTTGAGGTTTTATTTCATTTAGTGGTTTTTATTTTTATAGTGATAAAATAGGCTATAATGTATATAATATTATTATTTTATAAAGAGGTGGATTTTACCTTATAAAAGATAATAATTTCATAATGAGGTGAAGCATAATGATAATTGGTGCATGTTCAGTTGAACTAATGATTTACGAATCAAACTCTTTAAAAGATAAACGGCATGTGATTAAAAGCATAATAGGAAAGATACAATCTAGATTTAATGTATCAATTGCAGAAGTTGACTTAAATGATACTTGGAAAAACTCTCAAATTGGTTTTGCTTGTGTTACTAATGATACTACACACGCTAACCAGATTATATCCAATGTGTTAAAATTTATAGAAGGTGATGGTAGAGTAGAAATAGTTGATCATCGAATAGAAATACTATAATAAGAGGATGGTATGCTATGAAAAATACACTAGACAAGGGTAGAATAAAAAAAGTACTGGAGATTCTAGATAAAACTTATCCAGATGCAGCTTGTGAGCTTAACCACACAAATCCCTTTGAGCTATTAATTGCAACTGTTTTATCTGCACAATCTACTGATAAAAGAGTGAATATAGTTACAGAGGAATTATTTAAACAATATAAAACTCCAGATGATTTTCTTAAACTAACTGAAGAGCAACTGGCTGATTTAATAAGAAGTATAGGTTTTTATAGAACTAAAAGTAAGAATATATTGAAATTATGTGAAATACTTGTTAATGAACATGATTCTAAGGTTCCATCTGATAGAGAAGAGCTTATGAAGCTTCCTGGGGTAGGAAGAAAGACGGCAAATGTGGTAGTTAGCAATGCCTTTGGTCAAAATGCCATAGCTGTAGATACGCATGTATTCAGGGTTTCAAATAGGATTGGTCTAGCTAGTAGTGACAATGTACATGATACTGAGGAAGATTTGATGAGAAATATAGAAGAAAATCAGTGGACTAAGGCCCATCATCTCATAATATTTCATGGGAGACGTATTTGCAAGGCTAGAAGACCTTTATGCCACGAATGTCCCTTAACAGAATATTGTATATATTTCAAAGAAAATGTAGAAGATTAAACGAATTTTTGTCAAATTAAAAGGAAATAAAACATATTTGGAGAATAGCATAATAGAATCAAAAAATTATATAGAGGGTGGAGTATTAACCTATGGATGCAATTAATGTTAATAATATGATATTTTCCTTAGATATAGGAACAAGGACTGTCATTGGCGTAGTAGGAGAGCTTCAGGGTGATAATTTTAGAATTCTAGCAAGTGAAATAGTAGAGCATGATAAAAGAAATATGTATGATGGACAGATTCATGATATCAATAGTGTTGTAAACATCGTGCAAAAAGTTAAGGATAAACTTGAAAAAAAGGCTAATATTAATTTAAATAAAGTAGCAATAGCAGCAGCAGGAAGAGCATTAAAGACCTATAGAACAAAGCTAGAAAGAGAAATAGATTCTAGTATTGAAATAGACTCGAGGCTAGTTGAAAGTCTAGAGATGGAATCCATACAAGTAGCTCAAAAATCTCTAGATGAAAACATGAAAAACGAAGAAACTAGATATTATTGTGTAGGTTATACAGTGGTGAATTATTACTTAGATGGTAACTTTATGGAAAGCCTTGAAGGTCATAGAGGAAATAAAATCGGAGTAGATGTATTAGCTACTTTCTTGCCCTATACAGTGGTAGACAGTCTATACACTGTTATGGGTAGAGTAGGGCTTGAGGTAGTGAATCTAACCTTAGAGCCAATAGCTGCTATTAATATTGCAGTGAAGAAAAACCTTAGGCTTTTAAATATTGCATTAGTAGATATAGGAGCTGGAACTTCTGATATTGCAATATCTAGAGATGGAACTATAGTAGCATATGCTATGGCTTCAGTTGCCGGAGATGAGATAACAGAAAATATTGCAAAGACATATCTTTTAGATTTTGATGCAGCTGAAAAGCTAAAGGTTAATTTGGATTCTAAGGAAATACATAAATTTGTAGATATAGTTGGCATGGAGCATGAGTTGAGAACTGATGAAATATTAGATAGCATAGATGATACCATTGATACTATTGCTAAAGAAATTGCAGCTAAGATTTTGGAGTTTAATGACAAGGCCCCCAGTGCCATATTTTTAGTAGGTGGGGGAAGCCAACTACCGCGACTTAAAGAATATATTGCAAAGAACATTGGACTTCCCAAAGAAAGGGTTGTAATTAGAAATACTAGTATTATTGAAAATGTCATCGATATCCCAGAAGAATTAAAGGGGCCTGATGCTATAACCCCAATTGGTATAGGCTATTATGCAATAAAAAATGCCTATAAGGATTTTATAGAGGTAAAAGTTAATGAACAGAAAATTAAGCTATTTAATACTAAAAACATAAAGGTTTCTGATGCTTTAGCATTTATAGGATACAATCCAAGGAAACTAATACCTAAGAGAGGGGAGGATTTGACATATTATTTAAATGGTGAAGAAAAAAAGATTCTTGGACAAGTAGGTGAACCTGCCCGTATCTATGTAAATGATCAATTAGTTAGTCTTGAAAAGGAACTTAAAAATGGGGATCATGTAAAAGTCATTGAAGCAACTCAAGGCACTATAGCTGAAATCAAATTATCTCATTGTATTGATTTATATAAGAAAGTACTAGTAGACGATAGGTATGTTAGCTTATTTCAAGAAGTTAAGGTAAATAACAAACTAGTGACTGACGATATTATTATAAGAGATGGAGATACAATTCAATTTAATGAAATTAGGTATGTTAGAGACATGTTAGAGTATTTAAATTTAGATAAAAATACTTATGGTGCTTATAAATATGGTAAAATTCTTAGTGAAGACTATGAGTTTAAAAATAATGATGCTATAGAAGTAAAATCATTGCTAGAATCAAGCAAGACAAGTCTTGAACCAGAAGGTGGCAATGCCTTGAGACTAATTATTAATGGAGAAGAAAAAATAATACACCATAATAAGAAAAGCTTTATTTTTGTTGATGTTTTCGACTATATTGATATAAATCTGACTAAACCTCAGGGAGAGCTCATCTTAAATGTTAATGGGATAAAGGCAGAGTTTACTCAAGAATTAAGAGAAAATGACAGAGTAGATGTATATTGGAAAAAATAATTTTACTTTAATAATATATATAGCTTAAGGAGGACAACAATGACAGTAGATGCTTTATACACTAAGAAAGTGAAGTGCCCTGTATGTAATAATGAATTTACTACTAGTAAAATGAGGACAACTCAGGTTAGAATAGATAAAGTAGATGGAGACTTTATGAATCATTACAAGAGCGAAAACCCATTAAAATATCAGGTTTTTGTGTGTCCTAAATGTGGATATTCGGCATTAGAAAATAGGTTCAATAAAATTAGAGCAGCAGAGAGAGAAATTATAAAGAAAGAAGTATCATCAAAATGGAAAGAAAGAGACTATTCTGGTCCTAGAACAGATGATGATGCTATTCAATGCTATATGCTTGCTTTTTATTGTGGACAACTTATGGGAATAAAAAATTATGAACTTGGAAATATTGCATTAAAGATAGCTTGGTTTTTTAGAGCAAAAAAAAGTGATGAAGAAATGAGGTTCTTACAGAATGCAGTGGAGCTTTTTGAGAAAGCATTCTATGAAGAAGATTTATTATCACAATCCACAGATGAAATTACACTTGGGTATTTAATTGGTGAACTACATAGAAGATTAGGAAGAAAAAAAGAAGCTCTATTATGGTTTGGAAAAACTGTATCAAATCCTCTAATAAAGACTAATCCTAGGATAGAAAGTTTAGCTAGGGAGCAATGGCTTCTAGCAAAGGAGGACGAGAATGAGCAATGATAAGAAAATTTATTATGAAAGTATGGAAACAGATATAGGTCATTTGTGGATTGGGTTTACTAGTAAAGGATTGGCTAGATTAGAATTTTCAATAAGGAAGGATCAGTTTGCAGTAGAACTTAAAAAAAGTTATGATGATATAATTGAATATAGTGGAACGGCTTCTGACTATAAGAAACAAATAAGTCTTTACTTTGAAAAAAAACTAAAAAGCTTTAATTTACCTTTGGATTTAGTGGGTACACCTTTTCAGTTATCAGTTTGGCAAGAGCTAATAAAAATCCCTTATGGAGAGGTAAGAACATATAAGGACATTGCAATTGCAGTAGGAAAAGCAAAGGGATTTAGAGCAGTAGGAATGGCAAACAACAGAAATCCAGTATCTATAGTAGTACCTTGTCATAGAGTCATCGGAAGCAGTAAAGAGCTTGTAGGCTATGGTGGAGGAATAGAGGCTAAAGTAAAGCTATTAAAACTAGAAGGGTTGAATATAATTGAAAAAGAACGTAATGGAAATAAGCTGTATTATGTTTCGTAATAAATTTTAATATTTACCTGACATTATAATTGTCAGGTTTTTTGTTGCACTCAGGAATAAGTCCCACATAGTATATAATAAAATGTTTTAAAGGTGGGATATTTATGTATTATTATACAGAAAACAGAAACTCAATAAAATTACCAATAGTACTTATACCAGGTCTTTTTGGTTCACTTGGCGATGATATATTACCTGGAACTGGAGATTTTAGCTTTGGTATGGCTGAGTATATATATAGGCCCATAATAGATAATTTAGAGGAACTAGGGTATAGAGAAGGAAAAGATTTGTTCGTAGCTTTTTATGATTGGAGAAAGGGTTGTGAATACAACGTAGAAAAATATTTGATACCTAAAATAGAAGATGCTAAGAGAATATCTATGAAAAATAAAATAGATATAATAGGTCATAGCTTAGGTGGACTTGTAGCTAGAACTTATGTTCAGGGCTCCATATATAATAGTGATGTCAGAAACCTTATAATGATGGGAACCCCCAATGCCGGTGCAGTAAATGCATATTACTTTTGGAGCGGGGGGCAGATGCCTTACGATAGACTAGAGAGAAATGTATTTTATCAGCTATTAAAAATTGGGTTCACTTGGATATATAGGTTTTTACATGGGCCAATAAGCAATTTGAATATTTTGAGAAATATTTTCCCAGTAGCTGAGGAATTACTTCCTAGCTATGAATACGGAAACTATTTATTTTATGATGATAATGGAAGAATTAAAAAGCCAGTACCAATTACTCAAATGGAATCACAAAATAGACATCTTAATAAATTAAATGGGACTAGTTATACAATATTTAATAGAGGTGTAATACCATATCATATAATAGGAACAGGCTTAGAAACAATAGATATAATTTGCGTGAATAAAAACGAAAAAGTACGTGATAAATGGTTTGATGGTAAACCAATATATTCTATTTCAATGCCATATGGAGATGGAACTATAACTATAGGTAGTGCAGAAGCAATATATAGTAAAAACTATTATTTGAATTCAAATCATGGAGATATGTTAAAAAAATCAAAAGATATTTTAGGATCAATACTAATGCGTCCATCCGTTCCTAGAAATGACAATAAAAGAGAAAAGAATAAAGACTATGTATATAGTATTATATTGAGAAATGCTCCAATAGGAGAGATTCATTCTGGAATAGCGGAAAAAGCAATAAATATAGCAGAAAATGTGACTACAAGAGACTTTATAACTAGAAAAATAGGAGATAATATACGGTGGATTATATTCAGTTCAAAGGAGAAGGAAAAAATTAAATTAAGACTAAATCCAGAAAAAGAACAAGATTATGAAATGCTTGTATTTTTTGCAGAAGGAAATGGAGAAATTGATATGATAAAAAGAAGCTTTAGCAGCAAGGATACAACTGTAAATCTTTATGGAGCAAAATGTTTGTAAATAGATAAACTAATATATATTGTCTTGAAATAACCTATCTGTTTTGCTATTATTTAGGTGTATCTATTAACGACAATTACATTTATGAGAGGGGAAATAAAATGAAAAACATTATGAAAAAAGCTTTTAGTTTTGGACTTATATTTATGATGGTTCTTACACTTGTAATTGGTTGCACACCAAAAGAAGAACCTAAAATTAATGAAGAGAGTCCTATGATATCAGAAGAGAAAATAGATGTATATCCAATGGAGATTGAAGATGGATTTGGAAATAAAGTAACTATAGAAAAACAACCTACAAGGATTATTTCACTTGCTCCAAGTCATACAGAGATACTCTTTGCTTTAGGACTTAATGATGAAATAGTAGGGGTAACTACTTATTGTAACTATCCAGAAGAAGCTAAAGCTAAAGAGAGAGTAGGAGATGCATTTAATTTAAATCTTGAAAAGATATTAGAGCTAGATCCGGACTTAGTAATAAATTATGGTCCTGGAAAAGAAGATGTTAACAATAGATTAACAGAATCTGGTATAGCTGTACTTAGCTATCTACCTGAGTCAGTAGACGAGGTTATCAGCCTTATAGAAGAATTAGGAAGTGTAACAAATACTATGGTACAAGCAGAGGCAATAACTGTAGATATGATAAGCAAAAGAGACTATATAACTAATAAAGTAAGTAACGTAGATAAGAAAGCCACTGTATTTTTTGAAATTTGGGATGAACCACTTCAAGCTGCAGGTCCAGGCTCATTTGTAGATGAATTGATTAGATTAGCTGGTGGTGAAAATATAGCTAGTGATGCTGAAAGCGCTTATGCACAGTTTGATTTAGAACAGCTTATAGAGAGAAATCCTGAAGTGTATTTAATGTCTGAGGATTTGGAAACTAAGACTATTGAATCAGTAAAATTAAGACCAGGATTTAGTGAACTTAGTGCTGTGCAAAACGATAGAATATATATATTAGACCCACTAATATCAATACCTGGTCCTAGAATAGTAGATGGACTTGAATTAATAGCTAAGAGCATATATCCTGAACTTTTCGAATAAAAATAGGTTGGTAGAGGTAATATGGATGAAAAAATAATAAGCAAAAAAAAATGGAGTATCATTATTATAGTCTGTGTAATATCTTTAATTATTAGTATAATAACGTTTTCGACTTTAGGCTCGGCAAGTATTAGCCCAATAGACACCTTTAAGATTGTGCTTTCTAGAGTACCTTTATTGGGAGATAATATAGATATTTCATACTTGCCAAAGTCTCATCAAACTATCATACTTAATATAAGAATCCCTAGAGTTTTAATTGGAGTAATAGTAGGGGCTGCTTTAGCTGGGGTAGGAGCTGTTTTTCAAGGTATGTTCAAAAATCCAATGGCAGACCCATACGTTATAGGTATATCTTCTGGAGCTGCATTGGGAGCAGGCTTAGCTATTATTTTCGGACTAACTTGGACAGCCTTTGGCATATCCACTATATCTATAGCAGCATTTATAGGAGCTATATTATCAACCTTTTTAGTATATTGGATTTCAAAAGTAAAAAATAAAGTTCCAGTTACAATATTACTGCTATCGGGAATTGCAGTAGGTCAATTTTTAACAGCTATATTATCATTCTTAATGGTAATATACACAAAAGACATGACAAAAATAATATATTGGACTTTAGGTAGTTTTTCAGGGAAAGGTTGGGAGCACTTAGCTTCTATATCTGTCCCAATATTATTACCTATGATTGCTATTAACTTGTTTTCAAGGGATTTAAATATAATGCTCTTAGGAGAAGAATCAGCACAAAATCTAGGCATTAATGTGGAGAAAACAAAGATAATTATATTAGTAATTTGTTCTTTAATTATATCAATTGCAGTATCAGTTAGTGGGATAATCGGGTTTGTAGGTCTTATAATCCCACACATTGTAAGACTAGTAGTAGGTCCAGACCATAGAATTCTTATTCCTACTTCTATGCTAGTAGGAGGAATATTTATGATATTTGCGGATACAATAGCTAGGACTATGATATCTCCTACAGAGATACCTGTAGGTATAATCACTGCTATTTTTGGTGGACCATTTTTTATATATTTATTAAGAAAGTCTAAGAAAAATATATAGTTGTTGTACATAAGAACATTAAATATCTTAAAATAAATGAGAATAAATCTGTTTAAAATACAGAATAATAGATTCTAAGGACCAATTCTTAGAATCTTTTTTATGACCTAACCTGATTGTTTTGAGACTGAAGGAAAGACCAAACTTAACGAGGTTCAAAATTGTTAAGAGTAGTCTAGAAGAAATATGTGCTGTAGACTATAGAAAACAACCTGTTGGAGGGATAAAAATTATAGATTTAAAAATTGATGAGATATTTAATAAAAATACAAAAGAAATTTTCAAGCAATTTGTTAATATGGATTTAGATGAGAAAACCTATAAATCATCAGATATAAAATTCAATGATGGGGTATCTATAATCGTAAGTCTTTCAGGTATACTTTCAGGACAAGTAATTGTAAATATCCCAAGAGAATTAGCAAAAATCATTTATCATAGACATAAGAAGGGTGTTCTAGCTGTTGAAATAGACGGAAATGTCAGGAAGAGTATTTTGGAATTATGGAAGATTATTATTGGAAATTCATGTGCTAGTTTTTATGAAAATGGAGTTTCAATAGAATTAGGAAGCTATTGCATGATTGAAGGCAATGATGTTAACTATACGACCATTGATAAAAATGTAACAATAATTCAATACGAAACAGCTTTGACAGAAGCGAATATGATAACAATATTGGATATTTATGGGGAACAAAAATTTAGTAATTTTAACAATTGACATAATAATAAAAGACTAGTAAAATCAATTGGGTTGTAATAAATAACATTTAATTAATAATACCAATATAGGGGGGAAATTATGCCACTTAATGTTGTACTAGTTGAACCGGAAATTCCGCAGAATACAGGAAATATTGCGAGGACCTGTGCAGCAACTGGCTCTTCACTTCATCTTGTAAAACCTTTAGGATTTTCAATAGACGATAAGCATGTAAAAAGAGCTGGACTTGATTATTGGAACTTACTTGATTTACATGTCTATGAAAGTCTAGATGAATTTTTTCAAAAAAATGATTCAAATGAGTTATATTTTGCCACAACTAAAGGCTATCAAAGCTATACAGAGTTTAATTTTCAAGAAGGAGCCTATTTATTATTTGGAAAGGAAACAGCAGGACTACCTAAGAATATTCTTTCTAAGTATCCTGAAAGGACTATGAGGATACCTATGGTAGAGGATGAGAGAGCTAGATCTTTAAATCTTTCGAACTCTGTTGCCATAATAGTATATGAGGCTTTAAGGCAGCTTAAATTTCCCAAACTTATATAAAAATATAGATCAACACATTAGCTAGTGTCAAATTTATTTTTGAAAACAGGAGGTTAATTATGCAAATTGCTTTTGGTGTGTTAGGAGGATTAGGGCTATTCTTATATGGCATGAATCTTATGGGGACAGGCCTTCAAAAAGCTGCAGGAGAAAAACTAAAGAGACTTATTGAAGTACTTACTAGTAACAGGTTAATGGGAGTAATCGTAGGTACTCTTGTTACTATGGTTATTCAGAGCAGTAGTGCGACAACTGTCATGGTTATAGGGTTTGTAAATGCAGGTTTAATGACCTTAAGTCAAGCAGTTGGAGTAATCATGGGCGCAAACGTTGGAACCACTATGACAGCTCAGCTTATAGCTTTTAAATTAAGTGACTATGCCCCTGTAGTAGTAGCTATAGGTGTTGCAATCTGGCTTTTCTCCTCTAAGAAAAAGAATAAGGAAATAGCTGAGATTCTTATTGGATTCGGTATTCTCTTTATCGGTATGGACTTTATGGGTAACCATTTAAAGCCATTAGGAGAATATCAAGGTTTCAAAGATTTACTGGTAAGCCTTGAAAACCCATTTTTAGGAATATTAGTTGGATTTGGACTAACTACTTTACTTCAAAGCAGTAGTGCATCTATAGGACTATTGCTAGCACTTTCCGGTCAAGGTCTTATTACTATAGACATAGCATTACCTATACTTTTTGGAGATAATATAGGGACTACAACTACTGCGCTTATATCAAGTATTGGAGCAAATAAAACTGCTAAAAGAGCCGCCCTTATACATTTTTTATTTAATGTTATAGGAACAATTATATTTATGTTTATTTTGAGAAAGCCAGTAGAGGCCTTAGTTATGAGCTTTACACCAAATGACATTTCAAGACAAATAGCAAACTCTCATACTCTATTTAATTTAATTAACGTAATAATTCAATTCCCATTTGCAGGCTTTTTAGTTTTAGCTGCTAGGAAGCTTATTAGAGGTGAAGAACAAGATGAAGTTCATGGTTTAAAATATTTAGATACAAGAATTATGGAGACTCCGTCTATAGCTGTAAATCAAGCAAGTAAAGAAGTGCTAAGAATGGGGAAAATTGTAAGAGACAATTTAAGAACTGCATTTGAAGCTTTTTATCAAAAAGATGAGAAGCTAGTTCAAAAGGTTTTTGAAGAAGAAAAAAGGATAAATGAAATAGAAAGAGAGATAACTAAATACTTAGTTCAGCTTTCTAATGCTCCTCTTACGGATCAACAACATGCTAAAGTGAATATATTGTTCCATGCAATTAACGATATTGAACGTGTAGGAGACCATGCTGATAATATAGCTGAATTATGTCAAGATAGGATTGATAACAAACTATGGTTCACGGACACAGCCTTAGATGAGTTGCATATAATGTTTGATAAGGTCGATGAAGTATTCAGTAAATCTCTATTGACATTTAAAACTGCAGATGCTAAGGTTGCAGAGGAAGTTATTACATTAGAAGCAGAGATTGATATGATGGAGAAGAAATATAGAGATTCTCATATAGAAAGATTAAATACTCAATCATGCGAACCTAGTTCAGGTATAGTATTTTTAGACTTAATAAGCAACCTTGAAAGAGTGTCGGATCACTCGTCAAATATCGCAATGTATATAATGGATGCACTAAAATAATATGCAATCGAGGAAATTGCATAATTACATTTGTAAAACTATAAAAATAAAGCAGGTTGAACTAAGTCCACCTAAAGCGAGATTTTAATTAAATGGTAATATAATTTAGTTTGTGCTTTTGTGAAAAATAATGCTCTTTTCTGGCAAGAATCTAAATAATATTTAAACCAGAAAGGAGCATTTTTTATGTCAATATTACCAAAATAAGTATTAAGAGAAATGATAAAGGAAGGAAACCTAAAGACAGCTAGTGATCTCCATTTATATCTAAAGGATATGTTTAGGGAAGCGCTTAAGGATTTTTTCTTGGTAACCTATGTAGTTATTGATGATTTATGCCAAGAAGTGTCTCCAGAATACGTTAAATTTCGTAAAAATATTGAGTATTCAATTTTATCTGATAGCGAAATCATTACCATTAGTATTGTAGATGAATTGCTATCTATAGATTCTGAAAAAGCTTGGTTTAACTTTTGTAAAAAGAATCTAGCTGATCTATTTCCTAGATTTTGCGATAGAACTAGATTTAATCGAACACGTAGAAATCTACATTCTATCATAGATGAAATTAGAAAAAAGCTTTCTTCAAAACTTGGATACATTAATGATCCTCATAGAATAATTTATAGTATACCTATACCAGTTTGCAAATTTGGTAGAGCTGTATTTCATAAAGCTTTTAGGGCATAGCCACCTATGGCAAATGTCCATCTAAAAAAGAAAATTACCTTGGTTTTAAAGCTCATATACTATGCACTTTGGATAGATATATTACAGACTTTGTTTTAACTGATGCTAATAAAGATGATCGTAGTGCTGTTTGGGACTTAGTTTCTAACTATAACTCATTAAACATTATAGGAGATAAAGGTTATATAGGGGAAAAGCTAGCTTTAGAACTAAAGCAAGAAAAAGAAATAGAGTTAATATCTATGAAAAGAAATAAAAGTAAAACCCAATTTCCTAAATCCTTTAGACAATTAATTTTTAATGCTAGAAGAAGGATAGAAACTTCATTCTCCCAATTAACTGAACAGCTTAATATAAATATAGTTAGAGCTAAGTCTATATGGGGTCTAATAACAAGATTACGAGCAAAAATTTTAGGTCACAATATTTGCTATTTTATTAATAAATGTCTTAATAAAGATATTAGCTTAGCAAATATCAAAGAATTAATATTTGGATAGATAATCCCAATATAATTAATTTCAAACTCCTAAAATAAGTCTAACTTTATTAGTTACCATATTTTTTCTAAAATAGACTGTGCCATTAGTGTTTTGTAATCTTCATGATGATAATTGAAATTTTTATCACTTATTTGATGAATACGTATTAATTCTGTGTTACAATAGATATGTAATTCATTTTGAATTTGCTTTAATAATACTTCTTTACCGATGTATTTCGGTGGAACAGAGTATTTTCTTCCCTTGTAATTTACTAATGAATCTTTATGAACACAGGCTCTCAACTCATGGTTCATATATGATTCAATTATCTGGTTTTTAGGCAAGGGTTGAAGATACTCTTTTTCTTTTTGAAATAGAAGTATTGGTGGTACACCTGTAGCTTGACTAACATATTGATTTACCTGTTTTTTTATTATATTTTTCAAATCATCTTCATCTTCAAACTCATAATTGTAGGCTAAAAGCCATTCAACAAATTTATTTGCTGTCTCTACTTTCCCTTTAGTAAATGATCTTCTTGGCTTACAAAGAGATATTTAAAAACCAAAATCATCTGCAAATGCTTGCATCTTTGTATTTATCCTCCTCCTTCCATTTATTAAATTTACAACAGTACTCATATTATCAACAAGATCTCTTTAGGAATACCTCCCGTCTTTTTAAAAGCCTTAATTAATGAATCAAATACATCCTGTTGAGTTCTATGTTTCTTATATTCAAAGTGACAATATCTTGAATTACCTAGCTTGTAAGTAAAAACATTTATGATAAACTCCTCGTTATATTTAGATATTAACTTTAAATCCTCTTTCCAATCTGCCTGAGCTTGTTTGCCAGGTGGTGTTTCAAACTTTGGATGTCCCTTTGTCTTACTAATGGGTTTTAGATTATTATTCTTAATGTATTTATTAAAGTTAGAATTAGTCCCTACATCACACTCCTTGTCCACAAAATACTCATAAACAGCTTTAACTTTAACTCCCTCAATTTGAAGTTTTTCAATTATTTCGTCTTTATATTTATCTAATTTACTTAGTTTATTCCTTGATTTTGGTTTTCCCTTCATATCCATCATAATATTTTTTAACAGTTCTTCTATCAATGCCATATTTTCTAGCTAACTTTGAAAAGTTAGGTTTTAGTTCCATAGCTTTTATTATGCCTAATTGCATTCTTAAGCCGTCTTCCATTGCTATCCCTCCTAAAGTAAAGATAGCAACTATGTACATTTTTGTACATTTTAATTTTATCATTTACAAGGGATTAAAATGTTTATGAAGATCACAAAAAGTAGGCGAGATATCAAGTGTATATCAATTAACAGAAGAGCGCATTGATAGAATTAAAGATAATAACCTGAAAAAAAATAGTTTTGCAAAAAATACATTTGCCTTTGATATGGATATAGAGGATTTTTTAAATATTCAAAAACCAGATTGATGAGTTAAAATGAATTATAATAAAGTTTTTATAGGGTTGTCCGATAATAATATATTTGCTTAAAAGTTTGCGGGGATAGGTTCTAAACATTGCATGTCACATTTTATAATGGGCTTAAGGATTCAAAAAAAAACTTGCTTTTTAT